>NZ_JBSFBZ010000006.1:0-194766 GCF_053593195.1 Saccharopolyspora sp. NPDC002376 | reverse complement strand
CGGTGCGGGTGGCGGAACCTCAGACGCCGCCTGGCTGCGGGATCCCGTTTTTATGTATGTCCAATACACGGCAAACGGGCTGTCCTCGCCAGGCGGCGTCTGAGAACCCGCGGCGGTGGCGGTTGCGGGGGTGGGCTATGCGCCTGCGGCGCATGCGACCCGCGACGCGCGGTGTCGGTCGTGCTTCGCGGTCACCAGCCGGACAGGATGAAATAGGCTCAATGGAATTGCCGAGCAATCTGGATTCGTCCGAAAGACCGGAATCCACAATTCCAGGAAGCAAAAAGGACGGGCACCCGCAACCGCGGGTACCCGTCCTTTCACCGTGAGTCAGGAGGAGCGAAGGACTCCGCTCACTCCTTTTCAGCTCACTTGAGGGAGACGGAGGCGCCAGCCTCTTCCAGCTTGGTCTTGGCCTCTTCGGCCTTCTCCTTCTCGACCTTCTCCAGGATCGCCTTCGGAGCGCCCTCGACCAGCTCCTTGGCCTCCTTCAGGCCCAGGCCGGAGACGATCTCGCGGACGACCTTGATGACCTGGATCTTCTTCTCGCCGGCGCCCTCGATGATGACGTCGAACTCGTCCTGCTCCTCAGCGACCGGAGCAGCGGCGCCCGGGGCGGCCACGACGGCGGCCGGAGCGGCGGCGGTGACGTCGAAGGTCTCCTCGAACTGCTTCACGAACTCCGACAGCTCCAGGAGGGTCATCTCCTTGAAGACGTCCAACAGCTCTTCGTTGCTCAGCTTCGCCACGGCGGCGTTCCTTTCAGTTCAGTCCCCGAGCGCCGACGGCACCCGGGAGGGGAGTTCTTGCGACCGACAACTGCATCCACGGGGGACTCAGGCGTCGGCGTCGCTGCCCTTCTTGTCCTGCAGAGCAGCGGCCAACCGAGCCACCTGGGACGCCGGCGCGGCGAACAGCGCGGCGGCCTGGCCCATCTTGGCCTTCATCGCACCGGCCAGCTTGGACAGCGTGACCTCGCGCGAGTCGAGGTCGGCGATGCTCTCGACCTCGGACACGGACAGCGCGCGGCCGTCCATGTAACCGCCCTTGATCACCAGGGACTGGTTGTCCTTGGTGAACTCCTTCAGGGCCTTGGCGGCGTCGACCGGCTCGCCCTCGATGAAGGCGATCGCGGTCGGGCCGACGAACAGGTCGTCGAGTCCTTCGACGCCCGACTGCTCGGCGGCACGCTTGACCAGCGTGTTCTTCGCGACACGGTACGTCGCGCCCGCACCGAGGGCATGGCGCAGCTGGGACAGCTGCGCCATGGACAGCCCGCGGTACTCGGTCACGACCGCAGCGGTCGAAGTGTTGAACTTCTCAGCGATCTCGGAGACCGCATCGACCTTGTCGGGTTTCGCCATGTCGCCTCCTCTCTATCTCCGACTGTGATCCGCATCCAGTCGGTCCTGAGACGACAAAACGCCCCGGCGCAGAAAGCACGGGGCGTAAAGATCATGGGCGCGCAGAGCGCGCACGCGTAGCCTCGTCCCTCCTGCGCGGGCCGCCCGCATCTCACGGGACCTTCGTTCCCCGAACCCCAACGGGGCACGGAGAAGACCAGCGGTCTTGGGTGGAACCTCCTCAAGAGTACTCGAGGCTTCCGAGCAGCTCGCACCCACCCCTTGACAGCAGCCGACGGGATCACCAGTGGTGACCTCGGGCGCACTGACGGGCATCATGTGGGGCGTGGCTGATCAGCACGAGTCGCCAGAGGCCGGCTCCAACCTGCCGGACAAGTCCCGCCCCGCCGACGTCGTCGACGCCGAGGTGGTGGAGAGCGAGGTCGTCGCCGCACCCGACCCGCAACCGGCCAAGTCGGCGCAGCCGATCGACGACGAGCAATTCCGCCAGTTCCAGCAATTCCAGAAGTTCCAGGAGTTCCAGAAGTGGCAGGAAGCCCAGGGCGGCGACCTCGCGGTCCCGCCCACCGGCGCCAAGCCCGCGGAGAAACCGGAGAAGCCCTGGTGGAAGAAGGCCCTCGGCCTCCTCCGCTACAAGTTCGTCCGCCGCCTGATCTACCTGCTCGTATTCTTCCTGCTCCTCAACTACGCCTACGACTACTACTTCGGCAGCAGCCAGAGCTCGGAACCCGTCAGCCCCGGACAACCCCCGGTCCGCCCGGTCCCGCGGAAGGCTCCGACCCCGGAATACGCTCTGTTCGACGTCTACAACTTCCTGCGCGGCGACGACCCGACGCTCGCGTGCGGCTCGTTCGACTCGGCGGGCGCGAACGGCTTCGCCGTCGCCAACCAAGCCCCCGATTGCGCCGCCGCAGCTCAGAAGGTGCACGACCAGATCACCGACCGGAACGCGTACGCGAACCCGAAGATCGGCTACGACGCGATCGACATGACCGGTCGGGAAGCAGTGGTGCACGGCTGCCGCATCCAGGCGAAGGGCGGCCCCCAGCTGGGCAGCTTCAAACTCACCCAGCAACAAGACGGAGGCTGGGCGATCAGCGCCTACAGCCTCCACACCGCCACCTGCCCCTGACAAAGTGCCAATTTCGCGAGAAATTGGCACCCCTCCCCTCCCGAATGACGCTTCGCCAGGCGTGGAGTGGCGGCGGAACGTTTTTGCAGGTGGGAACGCGAAAGGGCGGGCCAACCCGAGTGGGTCGGCCCGCCCTTTCAGCGGGATTGCGGGATCAGGCGGAAGCCGCGATACCGCGGGTCACGTTCGGGTCGACCGGGATGCCCGGGCCCATCGTCGTGGTGAAGGTGACCTTCTTCAGGTACTTGCCCTTCGACGCCGACGGCTTGGCACGCAGGATCTCCTCCAGCGCGGCCGCGTAGTTCTCCACCAGCTTCTCGGTGTCGAACGACGCCTTGCCGATGATGAAGTGCAGGTTGGCCTGCTTGTCAACGCGGAAGTTGATCTTACCGCCCTTGATGTCCGCGACCGCCTTGGTGACGTTCGGGGTGACGGTGCCGGTCTTCGGGTTCGGCATCAGGCCACGCGGACCCAGGATCCGCGCCACCTTGCCGACCTTGGCCATCTGGTCCGGGGTGGCGATCGCCGCGTCGAAATCGAGCCAGCCGCCCTGAATGCGCTCGATCAGGTCCTCGGAACCAACCACGTCCGCGCCAGCGGCCTCGGCCTCAGCGGCCTTGTCGCCGACGGCGAACACGATGACGCGGGCAGTCTTACCAGTGCCGTGCGGCAGGTTCACGGTGCCGCGGACCATCTGGTCTGCCTTGCGGGGGTCGACGCCCAGCCGCAGCGCCACCTCAACGGTGGCGTCGTACTTGACCTTGGAAGTCTTCTTCGCGAGCTCGGCGGCTTCCGACGGCGCGTAAAGCCGCGCTCGGTCGATCAGCTCGGCCGCCTGCTCATATGCCTTGCTGCGCTTAGCCATTTCTGTCCCTATCAGCGGTGGATCAGTTGTGGTTGGTCGGGCTGCGCTGGAGCCCTCCCACACTGCCGTTTCCGGCTTGGTCAGCCCTCGACCGTCAGGCCCATCGACCGGGCAGTACCAGCGATGATCTTCGCGGCCTGGTCGATGTCGTTGGCGTTGAGGTCTTCCATCTTGGTCTGCGCGATCTCGCGAACCTGGTCCATGGAGACCTTGCCGACCTTGGTCTTGTGCGGCTCGCCGCTGCCCTTCTGCACGCCAGCTGCCTTCAGCAGCAGCCGGGCGGCCGGCGGGGTCTTCAGCTTGAAGGTGAAGGACCGGTCTTCGTAAACGGAGATCTCGACCGGGACAACGTTGCCACGCTGCTGCTCGGTCGCGGCGTTGTACGCCTTGCAGAACTCCATGATGTTGACGCCGTGCTGACCCAGCGCGGGGCCGACCGGCGGAGCCGGGTTGGCCTGGCCCGCCTGGATCTGCAGCTTGATGATCGCTGCCAGCTTCTTCTTCTTGGGCGGCATGTTTGCTTCCTGTGTCTTCGCTATCCGTTTACCCGGCCCCGCCTAGTGGCGGAGCCGAATCTGGCGAGACCACGAGACGGTGGCATCGCCCGCTTCTGCGCGCGGTCCTGCCAGATCCACGCGCAGCCGCCGTGCTCCCAGAGGGAGCCCGGTCAGATCTTGGAAACCTGGTTGAACGACAGCTCAACCGGCGTTTCGCGGCCGAAGATCGACACCAGGACCTTGAGCTTCTGGGCGTCCGGGTTGACCTCATTGATGGTCGCGGGAAGGGTCGCGAACGGCCCGTCCATGACGGTGACGGACTCGCCGACCTCGAAGTCGACCTCCACCGCGGGCTTGGCGGTCGGAGCAGCGCCAGCGGCCTTCTTGCCCGGCTCGGCCTTCTTCTCCTCCACCTGCGGCGCGAGGAACTTCAGCACGTCGTCGATGGTCAGCGGCGACGGCTTGGAAGTAGCGCCGACGAAACCGGTGACCCCCGGCGTGTTGCGCACCGCGCTCCAGGACGCGTCGTTGAGCTCCATCCGGACCAGGATGTAGCCGGGCAGCACCTTGCGCTGCACGAGCTTGCGCTGGCCGTTCTTGATCTCGGTGACCTCTTCGGTCGGCACCTCGACCTGGAAGATGAAGTCCTCGACGTCCAGCGTCTGAGCACGCGTCTCGAGGTTGGTCTTGACCTTGTTCTCGTAGCCGGCGTAGGAGTGCACGACGTACCAGTCGCCGGGCGCGCGGCGCAGTGCGGTGCGCAGCTCCTCGACCGGGTCGGGCTCCTCGCCCTCGTCGGACTCGCCCTCACCGGACTCGTCCGCAGCAGCCTCGTCGGTGGCGTCGGCAGCAGCCTCGGACTCGTCGGCAGCGTTGTCGTCAGCGTCGGTCTCGGTGTCGGCCGGCGCCTCAGCGTCGTCGGCGGAACCGGCGGACTCGACTGCGTCGACCGAGTCCGCGGCCGCCTTGACCTCATCGGCCGCTGGCTGCACCTGCTCGTCGGTGAGGCCGGTGGTTTCCTGGCCCTCGTGGGAGGTCACAGTCGGTCTCGCTTCCTCTCGTGCGTTGCGTGCCGGGTCGTTGGTCCGCCGGCACCACCTAAAGCGCGGGCCCGAAGGTTCAGCCGGAGCCGAACAGCCAGTCCACGCCCTTGGCGAAGAGCACGTCCACGCCGGACACGAACGCCACCATAATGCTGACGAACACCAGCACCACGAGCGTGTAGGTCATCAGCGCCTTGCGCGTCGGCCAGATGACCTTGCGCAGTTCGCCGACGACCTCGCGCAGGAAGCGTCCCATCTTGCGGAACAGCGAAACCCGACCCTGCCGACCGTCCCGGGATGGGGTCGGCCGACCCTTCGACTCAGTTGTGCGCGTCGAGCCGGAACCCGACTCTCCGGACCGGCCCTTGCGGCCGGTCGGACGGGAGGAAGCACGGCGCTCGCGCCGCGCCGCAGCGCTGGACGGACGGTTGGCGTTATCGCGCGCCCCGCCCTGCTCCTGCTCGCGGTCCTCGCTCACGCCAATCCTCCGCTCACCGTCGCATCGACGCAGGGGTGACAGGACTTGAACCTGCAACCTGCGGTTTTGGAGACCGCTGCTCTGCCAATTGAGCTACACCCCTTTGCGGCCCAAGAGCTCGACCGCAGTCCGGGACACCCGTAACCGCCATGGAACCGGGGTTCCACGGTGTGCTCAGGCATCCCAAGTTCGAAAGTGTACGGCACGCCGACAGCCGCTTTCCAACGGCACCCCCCGTGTCGCGCGAAGAACATCTCCGCCGCAGGTGAGGAGCGTGTCGATGACCACTTTCTGCCACCATGCTGCCATGACTCCACCTGACGCGGAGAACCAGACCCGGGTGTCGGAGAGAATCGGCGGCATCAGCGAGTCCGCCACCCTGGCCGTGGACACCAAGGCGAAGGCGCTCAAGGCGGCCGGACGTCCGGTGATCGGGTTCGGCGCCGGCGAACCCGACTTCCCGACACCTCAACCGATCGTGGAAGCCGCCATCGCCGCCTGCCGCGACCCGAAGAATCACCGGTACAGCCCGGCCGCAGGCCTGCCGGAGCTGCGCGAAGCCATCGCCGCCAAGACCCGCCGGGACTCCGGCTACGCCGTCGAGCCCGGCCAGGTGCTGGTCACCAACGGCGGCAAGCAAGCCGTTTACCAGGCGTTCCAGACCCTGCTGGACCCGGGCGACGAGGTGCTGCTGCCCGCGCCGTACTGGACGACCTACCCGGAGGCGATCACCCTGCCGGGTGGAATTCCGGTGGTCATCCCGGCCGACGAGTCGACCGGCTACCTGGTGTCGGTCGACCAGCTGGAGGCGGCGCGCACGCCCCGCACGAAGGTCCTGCTGTTCAACTCGCCGTCCAACCCGACCGGGGCGATCTACCCGCCGGAGCAGGTCGAGGCGATCGGGCGCTGGGCCGTCGAGCACGGCATCTGGGTGATCACCGACGAGATCTACGAGCACCTGGTCTACGGCGACGCCCAGCACGTGTCGATGCCCACGGTCGTTCCTGAGCTGGCGGACACCTGCGTGGTGCTCAACGGCGTCGCCAAGACCTACGCCATGACCGGCTGGCGGGTGGGCTGGATGATCGGCCCGCAGGACGTGGTCAAGGCGGCGACGAACCTCCAATCGCACCTGTCGTCCAACGTCGCCAACGTCTCCCAACGAGCCGCTCTGGAGGCCGTCAGCGGTCCCCTGGACGCCGTCCACGAGATGCGAGCGGCCTTCGACCGCCGACGCCGCAAGATCGTCGAACTCCTCTCAGCGATCCCCGGAGTCAGCTGCCCCGAACCCCAGGGCGCGTTCTACGCCTACCCCTCGGTGAAAGCCCTCCTGGGCAAGGAAATCCGAGGCGCCCACCCCCAAACCAGCGTCGAACTGGCAAGCCTCGCCCTCGAACAGGCCGAGGTCGCAGTAGTCCCGGGCGAAGCCTTCGGCACCCCCGGCTACTTCCGCCTCTCCTACGCCTTGGGCGACGACGACCTGATCACCGGCGTAACCCGTCTGGGCGACCTCCTCGCCGAAGCCAAGTAGCTCACGAAAGCGGTGAAGGACACCTTCGGGCCCGTTCAACGCCGTGCGCGAAGCGCCTCCTTGGGGGTGACGCTCGGGCGACGGGTGGGCTTGCTAGGAGGTGCCCTTCACCGCTCACCAGATCGTGTGCGGGGCTCGCCCTACTGGGGGAGGCGGACGGTGGCGGTGGCGCCGCCGAGGACGCCCTGGTCCGCGCTCTTGGCCGTGATGGTGACCTTGACCGTACCGTCATCGTTGATCTTCGAGATCTTGCCGGCGATGTTCACCTGCGCACCGGTGCCGTCGTCGGGCACCACGACGGGGCGGGTGAAGCGCACTCCGTAGTGGACGATCGCGCCCGGGTCACCGGTCCACTCGCTGACCAGCCGTCCGGCGACGGCCATCGTGAGCATGCCGTGCGCGATCACGTTCGGCAGCCCGACCTCGGTGGCGAACCGCTCGTTCCAGTGGATCGGGTTGAAGTCGCCGGAGGCTCCCGCGTAGCGGACCAGGTCCACGCGGGTGAGCGGAACGCTCAGCTCGGGCAGCTGGTCGCCGACGGCGACCTCGGAAATCCGCACCTTCATCACGCCTCGCCCTCCCCGGCGCCGCGAGCCACCAGCATCGACTTCGCGGTGCACACCGGCTCGCCCCCAACAGTGGTGATCTCGGCCCGAACGGTCAGGAAGTCGTTGCCCGCGCGCGCCTTGATGTCGTCCACGTGCACGACGGTGACCAACCGGTCGCCGGCCCGGATCGGCCGATGGTGGGTGAACTCCTGCTGCCCGTGCACGACCCGGCTGTAGTCCAGGCCGAGCTGCGGATCCTCGACGATCGCGTCGTGCGCGCCCATCGAGAGGATCACGGCGAAGGTCGGCGGAGCGATCACGTCGGGGTACCCGGCGGCCTTCGCGGCCTCGGCGTCCCGGTACAGCGGGGAGTCGTCCTTGATGGCGGAGGCGAACTCCCGAATCTTCTCGCGGCCCACCTCGTAAGCAGCGGTAGGCGGATACTCACGTCCGATAAAAGACTGGTCAAGCGGCACCCGAGCAGGCTACCGGACCCCAGAAGACCCCCTACCCCACCGACCAGCACAGACCCGGAATCGTGCCCCTCCCCACAGATCAGACCCACACGGAGCTGGACATGAAAAAGCCCGCCCCCGGATGTCGGGGACGGGCTAGAAGCTTTGACCTGCTGGTCGGTGAGCAGGTCGGGTACTGCGCCCCCGTGAGGAGCCGGCGGGAGGCAACCACCGCACCGTGGGGGCCCGCGGGGGCTCGGCCCCCACGATCAACACACGTCATGCGAAAAGGCGAAGCGCCCTGCGCGAGCAGAGCGCTTCCATCGCATTACGCGGTCAGCGGGTCTCCTTGTGGAGCTTGTGCGTACCGCAGTTCATGCAGAACTTCTTCATCTCCAAGCGGTCCGGGTTGTTACGCCGGTTCTTGTTGGTGATGTAGTTGCGGTGCTTGCACTCCTCGCACGCCAGCGTGATCTTGGGTCGGACGTCGGTGGCGGCCACGGAGGTGCCTGCCTTTCTGCCTCGGTAATCTGCTGGGACGGCTCGCGGGCGGGCCCGCGGGAGCCGGTGACTGGTAGCGGTGGCCGGACTTGAACCGGCGACACAGCGATTATGAGCCGCTTGCTCTACCGACTGAGCTACACCGCCATGCCGAGACCTTCGGTGCGAACACCGGGAGCCTCAGCCGACGCAGGATATCCCACGCAAAACAGCCACAGCACCTAGTTTAGCGAGCACTGCGGCTGTCTTTCGAGCCCCAATACGGAATCGAACCGTAGACCTTCTCCTTACCATGGAGACGCTCTGCCGACTGAGCTATTGGGGCGTGTCCCTGCGGAACGTCTAGAACTTTACACACCGCCGGAGGGGCCTAGAACAGGGGGGTACCTTTTCAGTGAAAACACTGGTCAGGGCTGGTTTTTCGGCTCCAGAAGACGTTCTGGGCGGCAAACCCGGGCTCAGTGCAGGAGTGTGAGGACGGTCTCCGATCGGGAGCCGATTCCTCGTTTGGTGCGGGCCTGCAGCCACGCCTCGAACCGCTCTTCGGACAGCGGCCGGGAGATCAGGTAACCCTGCGCCACGTCGCAGCCCATCTCCACCAGCAGATCGCGCGCTGCGTCGTCCTCGACGCCTTCGGCGACCACCGCGAGGTCCAGGGAGTGGCCCAGCTCGACGATCGAGCGGACCACGGCCATGTCACCCAGGTCGGTGCCCATGCCGAGCACGAAGCTCTTGTCGATCTTCACCTCGTCCACCGGCAGCTGCCGCAGGTAGGCCAGCGACGAGTAGCCGGTGCCGAAGTCGTCCACCGCCAGCACCACGCCCATCGCGTGCAGCCGCCGCAGGACTGGCAGCGACCTCTCCGGGTCGGCCATCACGCTGGACTCGGTCAGCTCGAAGGTCAGCAGCTCGGGCGGGATGTCGTGGCGCAGCAACGCCTCGGCGACGCGGTCCGGGAAGGTCTCGTCGGCAAGGTTGCGCACCGAGAGGTTCACCGCCACCGACATCCGCAGGCCGACGTCCAGCCACTGCCGGATCTTGATCAGCGCGCACTCCATGACGAACGAAGTGAGCGCGTCGACCAGGCCGGTCGCCTCGACCAGCGGCACGAACTCGTCCGGGTCCAGTCGCCCGTACTCCGGGTGCGACCAGCGCACCAGGGCTTCGGCACCGACGACGCGGCGCTCGGGCAGCGCCACCTTGGGCTGGTAGTGGACCTCGACCTGGCCGGTGTCCAACGCCTGCCGGAACTGGGTGACCAGCTGGAACCGGCGAAGGAAGACCTGTCCCATCGCGGGCGCGTAGCCGCGGACCCCGTCCTCGCCGTTGCGCGCCGCGCGCACTGCGACGTCCGCGCGCTGCAGCAAGGTGTCGATGTCGTTCTCGCACTCGCCGTCGGCCGGCGCGGACGAGGCGTACCCGGCGATGCCAGCCGCCTCCACCACTATCCGGTCCAGCGGATACGGACGGGCGATCGTCTCGCGCAGGTGCTGCGCTACCTCGTGGGCTTGGGCTTCGCTGCGATTCAGCAGGAGCACCGCGAAGGAGTTGGCTTCCAGGCGGGCCAGCGGGGCTTCGCCCAGCTCCTCGCGCATTCGTTGCCCGGCGGCGACGACCATCCGGTCGCCCCAGGTGTAACCGAGGGCTTCGCTGACCGTGGTGAGCACGTCGAGGTCGATGCGCAGCACGACCGCGGTGCGGCCGTTGCGCAGCTCCTCCGCGGCCATCTCGCGGAACCCGGTTCGGTTGAGCAGCCCGGTCAGCGGATCGTGGTAGGCGTCGTGGCGCAGCCGCGCGAGCAGGCGGCGGTTGTCCATCGCGGTCGCGAGGTGACTGGCCAGCGTGTGCAGCAGTCGCACGTCAGTCCGGCCGAAGCCGCGCCAGCGGCTGACCCGGTCGTGCACCTCGACGGCTCCGAGTAGCTGCGTGGCGCCGCGCAGCGGGACGGCCAGCGCCTCGTACGCGCCGCGCTGCCGCAGTGCGCGCCGCACTTCCTCGGGGGCTTCGAGCGTCTTGAACGAACGCACCTGGCTGCCGGGAAGTTGCAGCAGCGGATCGTCTCGCAGCGCCGACGGAGCGGCCTGCCAGGCAGCGTCCGGCAGCTGCTCACCAGAGACGAGCGTGCTCACCTCGCCGCTGGGATCCAGCCGCAAGCGCAAGACCACGCGGGTGGCGTTGAGCTGCTCCCGGATCCGCTCGGCAACGGGTTCCCACTCCCCCGCCTCGGGCTCCAGGTCCGCGGATTCGCTCGGCCCCTGCGCGCTGCGCTGTCCATAGCGAGCCACGCTCAGGCTCACGTCGCTGAGCGCTTCGAGATCGCGCTGTTCGCGCATCAGGTCGGAGTAAGCCCGGTACAGGCCGATCACGGCCGCGGCGACCAGCGCCACCAGCAGCCAGCCCCACGGCGTGCTCAGCGCGACCTCGTAGCTGACCAGGCCGACCGAGGTGTTCAGCAGGCCGACGGCCAGCGTGCGCACCGCCAAGCGCGCCCCGGCGGAAACCCGCATGGCGCCGCCCAGCACGTGCAGCGCGGCGAGCGCGAATCCGCAGCTGATCAACGATGAGGTCAGCGTGCCCACGACCGGGCCGAACCAGACCGGGGCGACCGTCATCAGCACCTGGTTGACCCCGTGGGCGACCGCGAACGGCACCGCGATCTCCAGGCACATGACCCCGGCGTTGTAGGCGACGTGGGTGCCCGCGCGGCGGCCTACCTGCGCGCCCAGCCCGGCCAGCAGGTTCGCCGCCAGCGCCACTTCGAACGGGACCGTGAGCAGGGCGAGGATCAGCGGGATCTCGGTGAAGGAGATCGTCCAGCCGACCCGCTTGACGTCCACGTCGATGGTCAGCTGCTCGGCCAGCAGGAAACCCATGGCCAGCAGCGGACCGAGGAACAACAGGTCGGAGCGGTAGTGGAAGGGCAGCCAGGCCGAGGTCAGGGCTGAGGCCAGCACACCGGCGGCCAGGACCATGAAGGAGAAGCCCGCGAACACCCGGCGCCGGGCCGGGTCGACTTCAGGGCGCACCGGTGGCCGCGCCGGCTCCAGTTCGGCCTGTGAACCGAGGGAGCGGTGACGCCCGATCATCCACGCTCCTCCCCGCCCGACCTGCACGGGCGCACCACGAAAACGCCGCGCACGATCGTGACGCACGCCAGCACGCCTTGGCCAGGGGCGAATGGCCCGCGTCGCACCCGGCGGACGTGGGCCGCAGCACCGGTGCCGGTCATTGGTCCGGACATCTCCGCCCGAGATCGGGACTTGACCTGCAGGTATTCACGTGCGTCACTCGAGCAACATCGTTCGTTGGGCTCAGCACGCCGACCGCGAAGATCCTGTGAGCATCCCCGCAGCAACCAAATCGACGCACACCGTCCGCGCACGCCAATCACCGAAGGTCACTGCTGTAGTCCGAATTCGTCCAGGAAGTCCCGAACGGCCCGATCGAGGTCGGCCAGGCCGGATTCCTCGACCGGCAGGTGACCGGCGCCGGCCAGCTCTGCGGATCGGGTGGGCCCGCTGATCCGGTCGAAGAACCGCTGGGACAGCAGCGGAGGGGTCCAGTGGTCGTCGGCCGGGTGCGCCAGCAGGAGCGGCGGGCCGTCGAACGCTTCCGGCGGGACTGCGGGCGACGCGGCGAGGCAGCTGCGGATGAAACCGAGCGCCAGCCAGCTGCCGCCACCGACGGGATCGGTCCACACCAGGTTGGCCAGCTGGGCGTGGTTGGACACCGCGGCGATGTTGGCCAGCCAGTGCGTCGGCACCCGCGCGACCGACAGCGGACCGGGCACCAGCCCGAGCAGGCCGGACCACCGGGCCATCTCCGGCCGGGCGGCCAGGCGACGGCGGGCCTCGCTGCGCTGCGGGTCGACCAGGCAAGTAGCGATCACACCGGCCACCGCACCGCCGGAGCGCGCGGCGACGTCGTAGGCCAGGCGACCGCCGGTGCTCATGCCGAGCAGCACGATCGGCCGGTCGTCGCGGGAGCGCTCCAGCCGCACCAGGTCGCGCACGCAGTCCACCCAGTCCTGGTAGGTGGTGCCGCGCCGGGACGCGCTGGTGAGACCGAAGCCGGGCAGGTCGGGGGCGATGAACTCGAAGTCGGACAGCGAGGGCAGCCGCCCGTACGGCGCGAGCATCCGACCGTAGGTGCCGATGCCGTGCAAGGCGATCAGCTTGGTCGGCGCGTTCTCGCGCTCGACGCGGTCGACGTGCACCTTGACGTCCCGCCACGACCACCACTGCTCGGCCGGCGCGTTCTCCGCGGTGACCTGCAGAGCACCGGGGAAGAAGTCCTGATAGCGCAGCCAGTAGAGCTGTTCACGGTAGCCGGGGCCGACGTCGGCGGCGGACCCTGGGGTGGATGGAGCGCTCGAAGGCACACTTCGAACATACGGAGTGAACGGGACCTCTCGCATCGACCGGGAGCAGGCCCGCACTTGGTCCTCGTGGACGCGCGCAACCTGTCTGGCCTGCGCTGATGCTGCGATATGGACGCGTCAGGGGGCGCGCGGGAATGTGATCGTCACCGCATTCGACCGCGAATCGGGTGAAGCATCAGTCTCGGGGATCGAGGCGGATCACGTCGGATTCGAGGTCCAGCGGACCGCCGGACTCGCGTTCGTCCTCCTTGACCACTTCCACCCAGGCCAGGTGCTCCAGCTGGTGCTTCGCGCCCGCGCTGAACAGGCCTTCGACCCCCAGGACCGCCGACCCGGCCGGGCGCGGCTCGACCTCCCGCGGCGCAACTGCTCGCTGCTCCTGCCGCCGCTTCGCGCGGGCCGCCCGGTCGATGGCCATGCGCTCAGGCTAGCCGGACGAACCACACATCCGGCAGTCCTGCCGTCAATGCGCCACACCTCGCGTACGCTGCAATCTCGTGCTCGATCCGTACTTCGTCCAGGTCAACACGGCGGAACTCACGGACCTCGGGCGAGCGTTCGAAGTCATCGATCAGCACGCCGAGATCAACCGCCGCTACCGCGAGATGCTCACCGCCTCGCAGCAGATCCTGGCCGCCGACGCGATCCGCCTCACCCAGGCCCGCGGACTGGCCAAGCGGCTGATGGTCCTGATCAAAGCGGCCGGACCGGACTTCCGGGGCAGCTTGCCGGAGGATGCGCGCACCGCGCTGGACGCCGGTTCCGCGCAGGCCAACGCGCTGGTCCTCGATCTCGGACAGGGCTGAACACCCGCAACACCACCCCCGGCGAAAACGGGTGGACGTGAGGTTGTAGTATTTTTTTCGCAAGCCAGCGCAGCTGGTGCGCACGCCAGGTTGCCCGAGCGGCCAAAGGGAGCTGACTGTAAATCAGCCGGCATTGCCTTCGGAGGTTCGAATCCTCCACCTGGCACACGCCAACCGACCCCGTGACCAGCAGGTCACGGGGTCGGTTCTTTGTTGGGCGGGGTGCGGTGCGAGCCCGCCCTGCCTCCGCCGCACCCGGTAGCGTGTTCGCACGACACGAGGCTGCGTCTCAACGGGAGGTAAGACACGTGGCAAACCCGTCCTTCGACGTGGTGAGCAAGGTGGACCACCAAGAGGTGGACAACGCGCTCAACCAGGCGGCCAAGGAACTCGCCAACCGGTTCGACTTCCGCGGCACCGGCACCAAGATCCAGTGGTCCGGTGAGGCCGTGGCGGTGGAGTCCGAGACTGAGGAGCGCTGCAAGGCCGCGATCGACGTCTTCAAGGAGAAGCTGATCAAGCGCGGCCTCTCGCTGAAGGCCCTGGACATGGGCGAGCCGGCCAGCTCGGGCCAGATCTACAAGGCCTCCGGCAAGATCGTGCAGGGCATCTCGCAGGACGTGGCGAAGAAGATCTCGAAGAAGATCCGCGACGAGGGCCCCAAGGGCGTCCAGGCGCAGATCCAGGGCGAGCAGCTCCGCGTTTCGGGCAAGAAGAAGGACGACCTCCAGGAAGTCATCCAGCTCCTGAAGTCCACCGACTTCGACGTGGCCCTTCAGTTCGAGAACTACCGCTGAAGACCCGTGAGCACTTTGGGTCGCTGCAGCAGCCCAAAGTGCTCACGGAGACTGGCCAGCGGCGGCCGGACGGTGGCTTTGTTGGTGTTCGAGCGGGAGGTGCTCGGGTGAAGGGGATCGTGCTGGCCGGAGGCAGCGGGACGCGGCTGCACCCGTTGACGCAGGTCGTGTCCAAGCAGCTGCTGCCGGTCTACGACAAGCCGATGATCTACTACCCGCTCTCCGTACTGATGCTGGCCGGGATCCGGGACGTGCTGCTCATCTCCACCCCGGCCGACATGCTGCTGTTCCAGCGGCTGCTCGGCGACGGCTCCCAGTTCGGCATCGAGCTCTCCTACGCCGAGCAACCCGAACCCAACGGACTCGCCGAGGCCTTCGTGATCGGCGCCGACTTCGTCGGTGACGACCCGGTGGCCCTGGTGCTTGGCGACAACATCTTCTACGGGCAGGGCTTCTCCGGGATCCTCCAGCAGTGCGTGCGCGATCTCGACGGCTGCACGCTGTTCGGCTACCCGGTGCGCGACCCGGAGCGCTACGGCGTCGGCGAGGTCGGCGACGACGGCCGCCTGGTGTCGATCGTGGAGAAGCCGGTCGAGCCGAAGTCCAATATGGCCATCACCGGGCTGTACTTCTACGACAACGACGTGGTGGACATCGCCAAGGGCCTGACCCCGTCAGCGCGCGGCGAGCTGGAGATCACCGACGTCAACCTCGCCTACCTGCGCGAAGGCCGAGCCCGGCTGACCTCGCTGGGCCGCGGCTTCGCATGGCTGGACACCGGCACGCACGATTCCCTGGTCGAAGCAGGCCAGTTCGTGCAGGTGCTGGAACACCGCCAGGGCGTGCGGATCGCCTGCCTGGAGGAGATCGCGCTCCGGATGGGCTACATCTCCGCGGACGCCTGCTACGACCTCGGCGCCCGCCTCGCCAAGTCCGGCTACGGCCAGTACGTCATGGACGTAGCCCGCCGCTCCGGCGCCTGACCAAGCCCCGCCCTCTCCATCCCTCACCCGGCGGGGTGACCAAGGTTTACAGTTTCAATTGAAACTGTAAATCCCACCCACGAAGATCCACAGTTTCAATTGAAACTGTGGATTGCCCGGTCACCAGGACGGGGGGAGTTGGTGGCCTGCCATGCCCTCGAGGCGACGGACTCGGTCCGCGATCGGGGGGTGGGTGGAGAACATCCGGGTCATCCGCTCGCCGGGGCGGAACGGGTTGGCGATCATCAGGTGGGACTGCGCCACCAGCTTCGGTTCCGGCGCCAGCGGCGCCTGCTGGGTGCCGCGCTCCAACTTCCGCAGGGCTGAGGCCAGCGCCAGCGGATCGCCGGTGAGCGAGGCCCCGGACTGGTCGGCCTGGTACTCGCGGGAGCGGCTGACCGCCATCTGCACCACCGCCGCCGCGATCGGACCGACCAGCGCGACGAGCAACATCGCGATCGGGTTGGGGCGGTTCTCGCCCCGGCCGGACATGCCGAAGAACATCCCGAAGTTGGCCAGGAAGGTCACCACGCTGGCCAGCGCTCCGGCCACGCTGGAGATCAGGATGTCCCGGTTGTACACGTGCGAGAGCTCGTGCCCGAGCACCGCGCGCAGCTCGCGCTCGTTGAGCAGCTCCAGGATCCCGGCCGTGCAGCACACCGCGGCGTTACGCGGGTTCCGGCCGGTGGCGAAGGCGTTCGGGGCGCTGGTCGGGCTGACGTAGAGCGTGGGCATCGGCTGCTTGGCCGAAGTCGCCAGCTCCCGGACGATCCGGTACATCGCGGGCTGTTCGGCTTCCGACACCGGCCTGGCGTGCATCGCGCGCAGGGCCAGGTTCGCCGAGTTGAAGTAGGCGTAGCCGTTCATGGCGAGCGCGACGATCAGGCCGACCACCAACCCGGTCCGCCCGAACAGCGATCCGATGAGCAGCACCAGCGCGCTCATACCGCCCAGCAGCAACGCCGTTTTCAAACCGTTGAAGTGACTGTGCACCGTGCCTGCCTCCACCAAAGGCCCGACTGGGGCCGACGCCTTCAGATCGCCGCAGCGGGCGATCTCCCCGATCTGTTCGAAGGTCACTCAGAGAACGAGCAGGCGCGACTCGTAGTTCCGCTGGGCAGATGTGCCGAAGGCAACGGGAGCCGACGCACCAACTCGATCTAGCATGACCCGCCGGTAGTTGAAAATAAAACTGTGCCCACCGCGCTCGGCGGTCGGACAGGAGGGATCCAAATGATCTTCGCCAAGTTGCGGCGGCGTTCGGCGGGCAAGAGCGGCTCGTCGCGACCCGGCGTCTCCAGCATTCTCCCCACTCCGCTGGACAGCGGGGTGGTCACCTTCCAGGTGCAGGACGAACGAGGCCAGCTGCTGCCCGGCGCCGTCGTGACGCTGAAGGGCCGGCTCAACCAGCAGACCGCGCACGGCGTGACCGACAGCTACGGCAGTTTCGCCACCTCGGTCTCCCCCGGCGAGCACCGGCTGTCCATCAGCGCGGGCGGCTACCGCCGCTACACCACCCAGGTGGAGGTCGGCATCAACCGGCACCTCCAGCTCGGCACCGTCCAGCTGACGCCGGACGAATCGCTGGAGCCGCCGCTGCCCGGCCGCTACCGGTTCGACCCGTACCACACCGAAATCCGGTTCGTGGCCCCGCACATCGGCATGTCCAAGATCCACGGCATGTTCAAGGAGTTCGACGGCGTCGTGCAGGTCGAGGAGCGCTTCGAGGACTCCCGGATCGAGGTGGCGATCAACGCGGCGAGCATCGAGACCGGCGTCAAGATGCGCGACGACCACCTGCGCTCGGCGGACTTCTTCGACGTGGACAACCACCCGCACATCCGGTTCACCAGCAACCGGTTCACCCACCTGCGGGCGGACCGCTGGTCGATCAGCGGGCACCTGACACTGCGCGGCACCACCCGGCCGGTCGAGCTGGAGACGACCTACCTAGGTCAGCGCAAGTGGCAGGGCCCGGGCTTCGACGGCGACCTGCGAGTGGCCTGCCACTCCAAGGCGACGCTGCGCCGCGAGGACTACGCGGTGGACTGGAAGGCCACTCTGGCCAAGGGAATCGCCGTGGTCGGCCCGACGATCGACATCGAGCTCGGCGTCCAAGCCGTCATGGAGTGACGCAAGTTCCATTATTGAGCCTATTTCATCCTGTCCGGCTGGTGACCGCGAAGCACGACCGACACCGCGCGACGAAGGTCGCATGCGCCGCAGGCGCATAGCCCACCCCCGCAACCGGCACCACCGCGGGTTCTCAGACGCCGCCTGACGAGGACAGCCCGTTTGCCGTGTATTGGACATACACAAAAACGGGATCCCGCAGCCAGGCGGCGTCTGAGGTTCCGCCACCCGCACCGCCACGCAAAACGAGCCTGGAAAACCTCAATGAAATCGGACGTTCGATTTCAATGGAACTTGCGGGGAGACAGAACGAAGGGCACCGCGGATGCGGCACCCTTCGTTTCCCCTGCCCCCTCGGTCAGGCGTGCAGTTCGAGCGTGCAGCACTTGGGGCCGCCGCCCGATTTCCGGAGCTCAGAGATGTCCACCAGGATCGGCTCGTAACCGCGGTCGGCCAGCTGCGCGGCCAGTTCCGTGGCCTCCGCCGGGAGCACCACGTTCCTGCCGTCGGAGACGCCGTTCAGGCCTAGGCAGGCCGCATCGGTGGCGTTCGCGATCACCGCGTCGGGGAACATCCGCTCCAGCACGCGGCGCGATCCGTCGGAGAACGCCCCCGGGTAGTAAGCGATCCGCGCGTCCACGCCTCGCCGCAGCACGAACAGCGCGGTGTCCAGGTGGTAGTAGCGCGGGTCGACCAGGCGCAGCGACACCACCGGAACGCCCAGCACTTCCTGCGCCTCGGCGTGCGCCGCCGGGTCGGTGCGGAAACCGCTGCCGGCCAGCAACACTCGCCCGGTCCAGGCGAAGTCGCCCTCGGCCTCGTTGATCCGGGACGGCATCACCAGGTCGCGGTAGCCGCGGGTGGTGAACCAGCGGCGGAAGTGCTCGGCCTCAGCGGCCCGCTGCGGGGCGCGGAACCGGGCGCCGAGCACCCGGCCGTCGATCACGGTGCCCGAGTTGGCGGCGAAGACCATGTCCGGCAGGCCCGGCTGGGGCTCGATGACGTCGACGGTGTGGCCGAGGCGCTCGTAGGTGCGCTTGAGCTCGTCCCACTGGATCATCGCGCGGTCGGCGTCCACTGAGGTTCCCGGATCCATCCAGGGGTTGATCGAGTACTCGACGGTGAAGTACTTGGGCGGGCACATCAGGTAGTGCCGCGGCGTGGCCTGCGGTGACTGGATCGTTTGGGCAGCCTGCTCGGCGATGACCGTCATGAATCGAAATGTAAGCGGTGCCTGGAGCGGCCATCAACAACGCTACGTTCGACATTTGCGGCAGAATGTTGCGTATGGACGCCTTGGATCAACGGATCATTTCGCACCTGGTTGCGGACGCACGGGCCAGCTACGCCGAGATCGGCGCGGAGGTCGGTCTGTCCGCGCCTGCGGTGAAGCGGCGGGTGGACAAACTGCTGGACTTGGGCGTGCTGCAAGGATTCACCGCGGTCGTGGACCCGGAGGCGCTGGGCTGGGGCACCGAGGCGTTCGTCGAGGTGCACTGCAACGGCAACGTCCCGGCGCACCGGATCCGCACCGGCCTGGAACCGCTCCCGGAGGTCGTGGCGGCCTACACCGTCTCGGGGCAGGCGGACGCGATCGTGCACCTGCGCGCGGCGAACATCCACCACCTGGAAGAAGCGATGGAGCGCCTGCGCGCGGTCGACTTCGTCAGCCGAACGGTCTCCACCGTCGTGCTCTCCCGGCTGCTGGAGCGCCAGCCCCAGCCCGACTGAGAACACTCATCGCCGAGCGCGTTTTGCGTGGCGGTGCGAGTTGCTAGGGCCAAACGCCTCCGGCGTTGCAAAGGAAACGACCAACCTGAGCGTCAGTCGCGGGCGCGCTGGCCGTTCCAGGGTTCGAAGCCGGCGATCTCGGCATCCGCGGCGGAGCGGAACCAGACGTCGGCGACGATGTCGTCGTACTGCGGCGAGTCCGGCGAGTGGTACTGGCGGGACGCCGAGTGGCCCTTGATCATCGGGCCGTACGTCCAGCCGCTGTCGCGCCCGGGGTGCGGGCTCGCGCCCGGCGTGCGCTGCGGGAGCGGCACCGCCTCACCAACGCCGTCAGCATCGCCCTCGTCGGTGGCCTCGGGCATGACCTTCGTCGCCTCAGCGCCGACCGGCGGCACGTACGGCGTCTCCGACTCGCTCTTCGACTCCACCGACTCGAACAGCGACCGAAGCTGGCCGGACAGGCGCTCCCCGCCGTCGTCGTCCAACTTCCCGGAGAACCACGGCGGCTCCGGTTCCCGCTCGACGGGCGTCACCGCCGCGTCGGGCTCCGGCGAGCTCTCAACAACTTCCGAGTCAGATGGAACCGGCGTGACCGCGGTGTCCTCAGCAGACGCGGCGGACTCGTCAGCCTCCGGCGCGACCCAGACGTCCGTGTCCGGGCCGTGCTCCGCAGCCGGGGAAACGCGCGGCTGCACGGCGGTCACCGCGATGTCCGGCGTGCCATCCGGTTCTTCCTCGTCCCACTTGCGGAACCAGGTGTTCTCGGTGTCCTCGTCCTTCACCTGGCGCAGGCGCGGGTCGGCCCACGCGCGCGGCGGGCGGTCCCAGTCACCGATCGGCGGCTCGTCCGAGGCCTGCAGCCGGTGCAGCAGGTCCAGCGGCTCGTCCGAGGCCTGCGGCCGGTGCAGTAGGTCCAGCGGCTCCTGCACGGTGCCCGGCTCGTCGTAGCCGCTGTCCCGGTCGTAGTCGTAGTCCGAGTACTCCTCGGCGTACTCGGCCAGGCGCCGCTGCAGCGGGCGGACGAACAACAGCCAGGTGATCAGGGCGCCGAGCGCGAACGCTGCGAGGCTCCACAGCCACACCTGGGTGAACAGCCAGGTGATCACGAGAGATGTCCCTCCTCACGGGCTCCGGCGGCGCCGTTCCCGGCATACCTACCACGGAGCACCACCGCGGCGAGGCGGTGTGATCGGCTCGTGATCGCGCAGACCGGGTCTCCGCAGGTCAGCGAGTCCGCGCCACCACGTAGTCGACCAGCGTCGACAGCGCTTCGCGGGCCGGGGTGTCCGGCAGCGAGGCGAGTTCCTTGCGGGCGTCGCCAGCGAATTCGTCCAAAGTGGCCCGAGTGCGCTCCAGACCGTTCGACGCGCGCAGCAGGTCCAGCGCCTCGTACACCTCGGCCTCCTCGGACAGCGCGCGCGACAGCAGGTCTCGCAGTCGCGGGTCGGTGTCCGGGTCGGCCAGCGCGTACAGCATCGGCAGCGTGCGCACGCCTTCGCGGAGGTCGGTGCCCGGCGTCTTGCCGGACTCGTCGGCCGGCGAGGCGATGTCGATGATGTCGTCGGAGATCTGGAACCCGATGCCGATCAGCCGGCCGATCCGGTCCAGCGACTCGATGGTCGCCTCGTCCGCACCGGAGAACCACGCGCCGAACCGGCCAGCGGTGGCGATCAGCGAACCGGTCTTCTCGTAGACGACCCGCAGGTAGAACTCGACCGCGTCCTCGTCCGGGCCGACCCCGACGGTCTCCCGCATCTGGCCGGTCACCAGCAGCTCGAAGGTGCGCGCCATGTCGCGGACCGCTTCCGCGCCGAGGTCGGCGATCAGCGCCGACGCCTGCGCGAACAGGAAGTCCCCGGTCAGGATGGCGATCGAGTTGTCCCAGCGGGCGTTGGCGCTGGTCGCGCCGCGCCGCATGGTCGCCTCGTCCATCACGTCGTCGTGGTAGAGCGTGGCCAGGTGGATCATCTCGACCACCGCGGCGGACTTGATCACCTCGTCCGCGTGCGGGTCGCCGAACTGCGCGGCCAGCAGGGTGAACAGCGGCCGGAACCGCTTGCCGCCCGCATCCACCAGGTGCAGCGAAGTCCGGGTGGCGAAATCGAAGTCGCTCTGCACCGACTCGCGCAGCAACTGCTCCACATGCTCGATGCCCTGCTGCACCGAGTCCGACAACGCCGAGTCGGCGATGTCGATCCCGATCCCCCTGCCCTTGATCAGCTCGCTGATCGGGTCACTCGCTGGACTGCTCACGTCACCGTCGCCTTCGCTCCCCCAACGATCGCCCTACCGGCGTGCACTCTACGACACGAAGCCACCGACGTTCGCCCAGTCCAGCGCCAAGGTCGGCAGCACGCCCAGCAACAGCGTGACGACCACACCGAGCGTGATCGCAGCTGTCGTGAACGCACCCGGAACGCTGACGGTGGGGCCGTCCGCAGCGGGTTCGCTGAAGTACATCAGCACGATGACACGAAGGTAGAAGAACGCGGCAACCGCACTGGCCACCAGGGCCACCACCACCAGCGGAGCCATCCCGTCGGCCAGCGCCGCCTCGAAAACGACGAACTTCCCGACGAAACCGCTCGTCAGCGGGATGCCGGCGAGGGCGAACAGCAGGAAGGTGAACACCCCGGCGACCAGCGGGGAGCGCTTGGCGAGACCGGCCCAGTCGGACAGGTGAGTTGCCTCACCATCGGACCGGCGGACGAGGCTGATCACACCGAACACGGCGATCGTGGTGAACCCGTAGGCCAGCAGGTAGAACAGCGTGCCGGACAGGCCGCGCTCGGTCAGCGTCACCGAACCGATCAACATGAACCCGGCGTGCGCCACCGAGGAGTAGGCGATCATCCGCTTGATGTCGCGCTGGGTGAGGCCGAGTACCACGCCGATGACCATCGAGGCGATCGCGATGGCCCACAGCACGCCCTTCCACTCCCAGCTCGACGCCTGGAACGCGACCTGCAGCACGCGCAGGATCCCGCCGAAGGCCGCGACCTTGGTGCAGGCCGCCATGAATCCGGTCACCGCGGTCGGCGCGCCCTGGTAGACGTCCGGCGTCCAGGTGTGGAACGGGCCGACCGAGGCCTTGAACAGCAGACCCACCAGCAGCAGGCCGAGCCCGGCGAACAGCAGCGTGTCCGAGCGGTCGGAGCCGGCCGTGGCGTCGGCGATGGCCTGCAGCTTCACCGAACCCGCGTAGCCGTACAGCAGCGCCAGGCCGTAGAGGAAGAACGCCGAGGCGAAGGCGCCGAGCAGGAAGTACTTCACCGCCGATTCCTGCGAGAGCAGTCGACGACGCTTGGCCAGACCGCACATCAGGTACAGCGGGAGGCTCAGGACCTCCAACGCGATGAACATGGTCAGCAGGTCGTTCGCCGCGATGAACACCATCATCCCGCTGAGGGAGAACAGCGCGAGCGGGAAGACCTCGGTGCGCATGCCGGACACCGCAGCAGCGGCGCGGCTCATGGTGCCCGGTCCTTCGACCGGCCGGGATTCGGCGACGAACGCGCCGCCGGGCTCCACCGAGCGGTCCGCGATCAGCAGGATCGCGGCCAGGCCGAGCGCGAGCAGGGTGCCCCACAGGAACAGGGTCGGCGGGTCGATCGCCAGGGTGTCCGACAGCGTGGTCACCCCGGTGCCGCTCGAGCGGGCGTAGACCGCCAGCGCCACTCCCGCGACCACGATCGACACCAGGCTCAGCCCGACCTGGACCGGCCAGCGCTGGTGCCGCGGCAGGAACGCCTCGACCAGGATCGCCAGGCAGGCCGCGCCGAGCACGATCAGGATCGGGGCGATCGCGGCGTAGTCGATCGGCGGGATCTCCACGGACTGCGCCTGCGCGCTCAAGACACCCACTGTCAGTTACCTCCCTGCGAGGTCACGGGGTCGGTGACGCCGACCTCGCTCATGGTTGCCGCGACCGACGGGTTGATCACGTCCAGCACCGGCTTCGGGTAGAAGCCCAACGCGAGCACCAGCACGATCAGCGGGGTCAGCACGGCGATCTCGCGGGCACCGAGGTCGGCGACCCGCTTCCGGTGCGCGCCCGGCTTGGCCGGGTCCATCACCGCACCCGGACCACCCGCGGTGCCCAGGAGCGCGTCGCCGCGCACCGGGCCCTGCATGATGCGCTGGTAGAGCCACAGCACGTAGACCGCGGCGAGCACCATGCCGATGGCGGCCAGCACGGTGTAGACCGGCCGGGTCTCGAAAGAGCCGATCAGCACGAGGAATTCGCTGATGAACGAGTTCGTGCCGGGCAGAGACAGGGTGCTCAGCCCGGCGATCAGCAGCGTGCCGGCCAGCACCGGGGTCACCTTCGCCATGCCGCCGTAGTCGGCGATGCGGGTGGAACCGCCGCGGGCGATCACCATGCCGATCACCAGGATCAGCATGCCGGTCGCGATGCTGTGGTTGATCATGTACGACACCGCGCCGACGTTCGCCTGCGAGGTGAACGCGAAGATGCCCAGCGCGATGAACCCGAAGTGCGCGATCGAGACGTAGGCGATGAACCGCTTGAGGTCGGTCTGCCCGAATGCCTGGAACGAGCCGTAGAGCACGCCGGCCACCGCGAGCACCAGCACCAACGGGGCTAGCTGCTGCGAGGCCGCCGGCGTCAGCGGCAGGCTGTAGCGCAGGAAGCCGAACGTGCCGACCTTGTCCAGCACGCCGACCACGATCACCGCGACCCCGATCGGCGCCTGCTGCGCGGCATCCGGCAGCCAGGTGTGGAACGGGATCAGCGGGGCCTTGATGGCGAACGCGGTGAAGAAGCCGAGGAACAGCCACACCTGCACGCTCATCGGGGCGTCTCGCAGCACCGGCACCAGCGTCGCCCAGTCGAAGGTGCCCTGGCCAGTCACCTCCGCGCTGTAGACGTAGGCGCCGATCGCCGAGGCCAGCATGATCAGGCCGCCGAGGAAGGAGTACAGGAAGAACTTCACCGCGGCGTAGGTGCGGCGCTCGCCACCGTAGCCGCCGATGAGGAAGTACATCGGGATCAGCATGATCTCGAACAGCACGTAGAACAGGAACAGGTCGGTCGCGGCGAACACCGCCACCGTCAGCGCCTGCTCCAGCAGCAGCAGCGAGAAGAACCCGCCGTGCGTGCGGCCTTCCGGCAGCCGCTCGCCCCAGCTGTAGCCGAGCACCAGCGGGGTGAGCAGCGCGATCACCGCGATCATCACCAGCGCGATGCCGTCCACGCCGAGCGAGAGGCGGATGTCGAACGCCGGGATCCACTCCACCGAGCTGGTGAGCTGCAGCCGCGGCCCGGCCGGGTCGTAGGCGGCCCACGCGGCGAGCGCGAGCACGAGCTCCACCAGGGAGAACCCGAGCGCGGTCCACTTCGCCGCAGGCGCGTTGCCGCGCAGCAGCGCCACCACCACCGACCCGACGATCGGCAGCAGGATCAGTGCGACGAGCAGGGTCATCGGATCTCCTCCCGGAGCTCGCTCAGCCGACCGAGTCCACAGCGGACGTAGTTCGTCATGACGGGATCCCCACGGCCATCAGGGCGGCGATCACCACGATGCCGCCGAAGAGCATGGACAGGGCGTAGGACCGGACGAATCCGGTCTGCCAGCGGCGAAGTCGGTTGGAGGTGAAGCCCAGGATTCCGGCGATGCCGTTGACCGCGCCGTCCACGCCCTTGGTGTCCACCGTGACCAGTCCGCGCGCCAGGCCGAACGCCGGACGCACCGCGACGGCGTTGTTCAGCGCGTTGCCGCCGAGGTCGGCGCGGGCCGCGCGCACCAGCGGCGACACCCGCATCGGGCGTTCCACCGGCACCGGCTTGCGCCCGACCACCAGCCACGCGATCAGCACGCCGAGCGCGGAGATGACCACGGTCAGGATCGGGATCAGCGCGTGCGGGATGGCGCTGTACCCGGATTCCTGGAGTTCGCCCAGCGACGGCGTCAGCCAGCCGACCAGCCGGTCGCCACCGGCGAAGAACATGCCCGCCGCCACCGAACCGACGGCCAGCACGATCATCGGCGCGGTCATCACCGTCGGCGACTCGTGCGGGTGGAAGTCCTGGCCGTTGCTGGCCTTCAGGTTCTTCCAGCGCTTCTCGCCGAAGAACGTCATGAGCACCAGGCGGGTCATGTAGAACGCGGTGATGCCCGCGCCCAGCAGCGCCGCGCCGCCGAACACCCAGCCGCGCCAGCCCTCCTGGCCGAACGCCGCCTCGATGATGGCGTCCTTCGAGTAGAAACCGGACAGGAACGGGAAACCGATCAGCGCGAGGTAGCCGAGCCCGAAGGTGGCGAAGGTGATCGGCATGTACCGGGCGAGGCCGCCGAACTTGCGCATGTCGACCTCGTCGTTCATGCCGTGCATCACCGAACCGGCGCCGAGGAACAGCCCGGCCTTGAAGAAGCCGTGGGTGAGCAGGTGCATGATGCCCAGCGCGTACCCGGCCGGGCCGAGCCCGACGGCCAGCATCATGTAGCCGATCTGGCTGACCGTGGAGTACGCCAGGACCTTCTTGATGTCGTCGTAGGCGCAACCGATGACGCACCCGACCAGCAGCGTCACCGCACCGACGATGGTGACGGCCAACTGCCCGCCCGGTGAGAGCGAGAACAGCGGGTTGGCGCGGGCGATCAGGTACACACCCGCGGTGACCATCGTCGCGGCGTGGATGAGCGCCGAAACCGGTGTGGGGCCTTCCATCGCGTCCGGCAACCACGCCTGCAGCGGAACCTGACCGGACTTACCGCAGGCGCCCAGCAACAACAGCAGCGTGATGGCCAGCAGCACGCCCGGCGAGAGCTCACCAGCGCGGGCGAAGACCTCGGTGTACTGCGTGGTTCCCAAGTTCGCGAACAGCAGGAAGATCGCCAGCGCCAGGCCGACGTCGCCGACCCGGTTCATCACGAACGCCTTGGTCGCCGCCGCGGCCGCCGACGGGCGACCCTGCCAGAAGCCGATCAGCAGGTAGGAAGCGAGACCGACGCCCTCCCAGCCCAGGTACAGCGTCACGAAGCTGTTGCCCAGCACCAGGATCAGCATCGCTGCGACGAACAGGTTCAGGTAGGCGAAGAACCGGCGCCGCTCGGTGTTGTCCCGGCCGGTGCGGCCTTCCTGGTCGTGCGCCATGTAGCCGATCGAGTAGATGTGGATCAGCGATCCGACACCGGTGATCAGCAGCACGAACACCATCGACAGCGGATCCATCCGGAGCCCGAAGTCGACCTGCAGCTCGTTGACCGGGATCCAGGAGAACATGTGCAGTTCCCGGATCTGCCCGCTCGCCGACATCCCGGCGACGGAGGAGAACAGCAGGAGGCCGTAGACGAAGGACGCGAGCACCGTGGCAGTACCGAGAACGTGCCCCCACCCGTTGGCCCGGCGCCCGGCGACCAGCAGGACCAGCGCGCCCAGCGCGGGGAAGGCGACCAGCAGCCAAGCGCTCTCCTGGATCGCGCCGGCCGCGCTGGTCACGTCCGGGTTGGTCCCGGCGAGGAAGGCCCCGGTAGTCATCATTGCCGTCACCACGCGCCCTCTCAGTACTTCAGCAGGTTGGCGTCATCGACCGAAGCCGAGCGACGCGTCCGGAAGATCGACATGATGATGGCCAGGCCGACCACCACCTCGGCCGCCGCGACCACCATCACGAAGAAGGCCATGACCTGCCCGTGGACCGAGCCCTCGATGCGGGCGAAGGTCACCAACGTCAGGTTGACCGCGTTGAGCATCAGCTCGATGCACATGAACACCACGATCGCGTTGCGCCGCACCAGGACGCCGACCGCGCCGATGGTGAACAGCAGCGCCGACAGCAGCAGGTAGTACGTGGGGGTCACTGCCGGACCTCCTCGGATGGGGCGTGCTCGGACTCGTGGCCGTTGTTCGACCCGTTGCTGTTGGTGGGCGGCTCCGCCGCTTGCTGCTCGGGCACCTCGGGCGACACCTCGTGGTGCCCGGCGGTCAGCGCGTGCGGGTCGGGCCCGGCGGTTTCTCCCGCAACAGCCCGGCGTTCTTCGCCGAGCCGGTCGGCGGGCAGGTTCTCCAGCAGTTCGGACAGCGACTCCGGCGCCACCGAACCGTCCGGCAGCAGCGCGGGGACGGCCACCGAGTTCGTGGTGGCGTACACGCCGGGGCCGGGCAGCGGCGACGGGCGGGAGCCGCGGAAGCGGGCGTTGGCGCGCTCCTTCTGGCTCAGCTTCGGGCTGCGTCCCTTGCCGCCGTAGGCCAGCACCATCGCACCGACCGCGGCGGTGATCAGCAGCGCCGAGGTCAGCTCGAACGGGAACAGGTACTCGGTGAAGATCAGCCGACCGAGGCCACCCGCACCGCCGCCCTGCGGCGTCCACGGGTTCAGCGGCGCGGCGACCGGCACGTCGGTGAGCGCCCGAGCCAGCCCGGACACCAGCAGCGCGGCTAGGCCGATGCCGCCGATGCCGGCCCACAACCGTTGTCCGCGAAGGACTTCCACCACGGAGTCGGAGGAGTCGCGGCCGACCATCATCAGCACGAACAGGAACAGCATCATGATCGCGCCGGTGTAGACGATGATCTGCGTGAACCCGAGGAACTGAGCGCTCTGCGCCATGTAGAGCACGCCGAGGCACAGCATCGTCAGCACCAGGAACAGCGCGGAGTGCACCGCGTTGCGCGCGAAGACCATGCCCAACGCGCCGACCAGCGCCAGCGGCCCCAAGATCCAGAAGGCCGCCGTCTCACCGGCACCGATGGTGGCTCCCTGCGCCTGCGCCAGGAACTGCGCCGTTTCGAGGGTCATCTCCCGGCCTCCTCGTGCCCGGACTCGACCGTTTCCTCGGAAGAAACATCCACGCGCTGACTGCTTTGATGGCTCGACCCTGCAAGCAGGTCTCGCGCCAACTCGGGACCGCGGACGTAGTAGTCCTGCTCGTTCTCGCCCAGCCGCATCGGGTGCGGAGGCTGTTCCATGCCGGGCAGCAGCGGCGCCAGCATGTCTTCCTTGGTGTAGATCAGGTCCTGGCGGTTGTCGTCCGCGGTTTCGTACTCGTTGGTCATCGTCAGCGCCCGCGTCGGGCACGCCTCGATGCACAACCCGCAACCGATGCAGCGCAGGTAGTTGATCTGGTAGTCCTTGCCGTAGCGCTCACCGGGCGAGTAGCGCTCTTCCTCGGTGTTGTTCCCGCCCTCCACGAAGATCGCGTCGGCCGGGCACGCCCAAGCGCACAGCTCGCAGCCCACGCACTTCTCCAGCCCGTCCGGATGCCGGTTGAGCTGGTGGCGGCCGTGGAACCGGGGCGCCGGGATCTTCTTGACCTCCGGGTACTCCTCGGTGGCGACCTTCTTGAACATCGTCGAGAAGGTGACGCCGAAGCCCTTGATCGGATCAAACATTCCCATGCGGCGCCTCCTCGCCCTCCGCGCGCTCGACCTCGCCCGCGGCACCGTTGCGCACCGGGGTGCGGCGTGGCGGGGCCTCGGGGACCTGCAGGTCGAGCGGCGGGATCGGGTAACCGCTGCCCGACAGCGGCACTTCGTCGGTGTCCTTGGCCGGACGGCGGTCCGGGATCAGGAACGTGGCCACCAGCAGCACCGCGATCACGACGGCGCCGCCGATGAGGAACTGCTGCGTGGTGACCGCTTCGTCGTTGCGCACCGCGCGGATCACCGTCACCGCGATGATCCACAGCAGGCTGCAGGGCACCAACACCTTCCAGCCCAGGTTCATGAACTGGTCGTAGCGAAGGCGGGGCAGCGTGCCGCGCAGCCAGATGAAGAAGAACAGGAACGCCAGCGTCTTGCCGAGGAACCACAGCACCGGCCACCAACCGGTGTTGAGCACCCCGTCGCCGATCATCGACAGCGGCCACGGTGCGTGCCAGCCGCCGAGGAACAGCGTGGTCGCCAGCGCCGAGACGGTGACCATGTTGATGTACTCGGCGAGGAAGAACAGCGCGAACTTCAGCGACGAGTACTCGGTGTGGAAGCCACCGACCAGCTCGGACTCGGCTTCCGGAAGGTCGAACGGGGCGCGGTTGGTCTCACCGACCATCGCGACCACGTAGACCACGAAGCTGAACGGCAGCAGCAGCGCGAACCAGCCGTTGGTCTGCGCGTCGACGATGCCCGAGGTGGACAGCGTCCCCGAGTACATGATCACCGCGACGAACGACAGGCCCATCGCGATCTCGTAGGAGATCACCTGCGCCGCCGAGCGCAGCGAACCGAGCAGCGGGTACGGCGACCCGGACGCCCAACCGGCCAGCACGATGCCGTACACGCCGACGGACGCGCAGGCCAGCACCACCAGCAGGCCGACCGGCAGGTCCACCAGCTGCAGGGCGGTGCGCTCGCCGAAGATGGTCACCTCGGGGCCGATCGGGATCACCGAGAACGACACCAGCGCGGGCGTCGCCGAGATCACCGGGGCCAGGAAGTAGATCCACTTGTCGGCCAGGACCGGGCGGATGTCCTCCTTGAACGCCAGCTTCAGACCGTCGGCCAGCGACTGCAGGATGCCGAACGGGCCAGCCCGGTTCGGGCCGGGCCGGTTCTGCATCCGGCCGATCACCCGGCGCTCCGCCCAGATCGTCAGCAGCGTCATGACGACCAGGAAGACGAAGATCGCCACGACCTTCAGCAGGATCAACCAGAGCGGGTCGTCGGCGAGCAGTTCCGCGGTTGGAGTCATGCTCTCCCCCCGTTGAGGTGGGTGGTGCCGTGGCCGTTGCTGGCCGCGGGGGACATCGGCGAGGTGGCGGCGATGTCGACGAGAGCGCCGTGCCCGACGCCGAGTGCGCGGTGCACCTGCGACGTTCCGGAATCGCTGGGCAGCCACACCACGTCGTCGGGCATCTCGGCGAGTTGCACCGGCAGCACGATCGCGCCCTTGTCGGTGCGGACCTCGATGCGCTGCGCGTGGCCGAGTTCGATGCGCTGCGCGGTGCGCGGCGAGATCACCGCGACGGCGCTGCGCGCGGTGCCGGCCAAGCTCGGCTCTTCAGCCTGCAGCGAGCCGTTGTCCAGCAGCTGCCGCCAGGTTGCGAGCACCGCCTGCTCGGGTCCGGGGACCGGCGCGGTGGACGCCGGCACGTCCGGGGCGGGAAGTCTGGCACCGACGCTCGGACCGATCCGGTCGAGTTCAGCGCCCGCGGCGGCCGGGGTCTGGGTGAACAGGTCGGCGTCCATCTCCACCGCGAGGGTGTCCAGAACCCGGCAGTCCGGCAGCGCCCCGGTGCCCTCGATGGTGGTGCGGAACTCGCGGCGGCGGCCTTCCCAGTTCAGGTAGCTGCCGGACTTCTCGACGCTCGGCGCGATGGGCAGCACCACGTCGGCGTGCTCCGTGACCGCGCTGGGCCGCAGCTCCAGGCTGACCACGAAGTCCGCGCTGCGCAGGGCCTGCCCGGCCAGCGCCGGATCCGGCAGGTCGTTCGGGTCGACACCGCCGACGACAAGGCCGGACAGCTCCCCGGATGCTGCGGCGGTGAGGATGCCGGTGAGGTCGCGGCCGGCCGCTGCGGGCAGCCCCACGCCCCAAGCCTGTTCGAGCTCGGCGCGGGCCGCGGCGTCCGCGACCGGCCGACCACCTGGCAGCAGCGTCGGCAGCGCACCGGCCTCGATCGCTCCGCGCTCCCCCGCTCGACGCGGGATCCAGGCGAGGCGAGCTCCGGTCCGCTGCGCGGCGCGCAGGATTTCCGAGTACAGCCCGGGAATCTCCGCCGCGCGCTCACCGACGATCAGCACCGCGCCCGACTGCTGGAGGGATTCCTCCACTTCGGATGGAAGCGATCGCAGCGCGGCGGCCTCTCCGCCCGGGGTGCACGAGACCAGCTCGCCGGTCCGGACCGGGCCGCCGTTGTGCGTGATGACCGTGGTCTTCTCCACGCCCGGCGAGGCCCACTGCCCGAGGTGGAACACCTTCGTCTTGCCCTTGCGAGCGGCTTTGCGCAGCCGCAGGAAGACGATCGGCGACTCCTCCTCGGGTTCGAAGGCCACGCACAGCACCGCGGGCGCGGACTCCAGCTCCCGGTAGGTGACCCCGGTCCCCGGCGTCACACCGACCACAGTGGACCCGAGGAACTGCAGCTCCTCGTCGGAGTGCGGCCGCGCTCGGAAATCGATGTCGTTGGTGCGCAAGGCGATCCGCGCGAACTTCGAGTACGAGTAGGCGTCCTCGACGGTCAACCGACCACCGGGCAGCACGCCGACCCCGCGCGCATCGCGCGCATCGGTCAGACCCTTCGCCGCGGTCTGCAGCGCCTCGGTCCAGGAAGCCTCGCGGAGCGCGCCGTTCTCCCGGACCAGCGGGCGGGTGATGCGGTCAGCGGCGGTGGCGTAGCGGAAGGCGAACCGGCCCTTGTCGCAGATCCACTCCTCGTTGACCTCCGGGTCGTCCGCGGCCAGCCGGCGCATCACCTTGCCGCGCCGCCAGTCGTTGCGGATCTCGCAGCCCGACGCGCAGTGCTCGCACTGGCCCGGCGTGGACACCAGGTCGAACGGCCTCGACCGGAACCGGTAGGCCGCGCTGGTCAGCGCCCCGACCGGGCAGATCTGGATGGTGTTGCCGGAGAAGTAGGACTGGAACGGCTGCTGCTCGCCGATGCCGATCTGCTGCAGCGCCCCGCGCTCCAGCAGCTCGATGAACGGGTCGCCGGCGACCTGCTTGGAGAACCGGGTGCAGCGCTGGCACAGCACGCAGCGCTCGCGGTCCAGCAGCACCTGCGAGGAGATCGGCACCGGCTTGGCGAAGGTCCGCTTGGTGTCGTGGAAGCGGGATTCGGCCCGGCCGTGCTTGAGCGCCTGGTTCTGCAGCGGGCACTCGCCGCCCTTGTCGCAGACCGGGCAGTCCAGCGGGTGGTTGATCAGCAGCAGCTCCATCACGCCCTGCTGCGCCTTGTCCGCCACCGGCGAGGTCTGCTGCGTCTTGACCACCATGCCGTCGGCGACGGTCATCGTGCAGGAGGCCTGCGGCTTGGGCATCGGGCGCCCGCCCATCTCCACCTCGACCAGGCACTGCCGACACGCCCCCGCGGGGTCCAGCAGCGGGTGGTCGCAGAAGCGCGGGATGGTGATGCCCATCCGCTCGGCGGTGCGGATCAGCAGCTCGCCCTTGGGCGCCTCGACCTCGATCCCGTCGATGGTCAGGCGGACGTAGCCCTCCGGCACCGGGCGGGCTTCTGACTCTGGCGCCATCGTCATCGGGCCGCTCCTACCAGTTCCTGCTGACCGGTCTTGTTCTTCTCGCACAGCGCGAGGAACTCCTCGCGGAAGTACTTGATGCCGCTGACGATCGGGCTCACCGCGCCGTCGCCGAGGGCGCAGAACGAGCGGCCGAAGATGTTGTCGCAGACGTCCAGGAGGGTGTCGATGTCCTCCTCGGTGCCGTGCCCCTCGACCATCCGCTCCAGCACCTGCGCCAGCCAGTAGGTGCCTTCGCGGCAGGGCGTGCACTTGCCGCAGGACTCGTGCTCGTAGAACTGCGTCCACTTCATCACGGCCCACGGCACGGACACGGTTTCGTTGAACACCATCACCGCGGTGGTGCCCAGCATCGACCCGGATTCGGCCGCGCCCTCGAAGTCCAGCGGCACGTCCAGGTGCTCGGCGGTGAACATCGGCGTCGACGAGCCGCCCGGCGTCCAGAACTTCAGCGGGACGCCGTCCTTCATGCCGCCCGCCAGCTCCAGCAGCTCTCGCAGCGTGGTGCCCAGCGGCGCCTCGTACTGGCCCGGCCGCTCCACGTACCCGGAGATCGAGTAGATCTTCGGGCCCGGCGACTTCTCGCTGCCCATCGTGCGGAACCACTCGGCGCCGCCGTTGACGATGTAGGGCACGGTCGCGATGGTCTCGACGTTGTTCACCGTGGTCGGGCAGGCGTAAAGCCCGGCGGCGGCGGGGAACGGCGGCTTGAGCCGCGGCTGCCCGCGCTTGCCCTCCAGCGAGTCCAGCAGCGCGGTCTCCTCGCCGCAGATGTAGGCGCCGGCGCCGGCGTGCACCACGATGTCCAGGTCGAACCCGGAGTCCAGGATGTTCTTGCCCAGGTAGCCGGCCTGATAGGCCTCGCGCACCGCGTTGTTCAGCCGCCGGATCGGGTGCAGCGCCTCACCGCGCACGTAGATCATGCAGTGGTTGGCGCGCATCGCGTAGCTGGCGATGATGCAACCCTCGATCAGCGAGTGCGGGTCGGCCATCATCAGCGGGATGTCCTTGCAGGTCCCCGGTTCGCCCTCGTCGGCGTTGATCACCAGGTAGTGCGGCTTGGTCGGTTCCTTCGGCATGAAGCTCCACTTCACGCCGGCCGGGAACCCGGCCCCGCCGCGACCGCGCAACCCGGCCGACTTGACCAGTTCGACGAGCTGGTCGGGAGTGCCCTTGAGAGCCTTGCGCAGCGCGGTGTAGCCCTCGAGCTGCTCGTAGGTGTGCAGGGTCCAGGAGTTCGGCGACAGCCACCGCTTGGTCAGGACCGGTGTCACCGGGCTGATGCTTGGTTGCGTCATTGCACCCTCACTTCTTCTCCGGCACCGGCGGCAGTTCCACGTCGTCGGGCATGCTCGGCGCGGTCCAGCCGCGCTCGTTGGCCAGCTGCGCGCCGCGCACCGTCTCGACCGCCGCGGACGGACCGGCCACAGTGGACTCGAGGTCGTCGAAGAAGCCGGCGAGCTGACGCTCCGCACCCCGGAAGTCCGACAGCGCCGGACCGCGCGTCGGCGCCGGTTTTTCCCCTCGCTGCAAGGACTTCACCATGTCCAGCGCTTGCTCGGGCGTCTGGTTGTCGAAGTACTCGTAGTTCACCTGGATCACCGGCGCGAGGTCGCAGGCCGCCAAGCACTCGGCGTGTTCGAGGGTGATCGAGCCCTCCTCGCCCGGCGTGCCGGCGGTCTCGTCGTGCCCGACGCCCAAGTGCTCGCCGAGCTTCCGGTAGATCGCATCGCCGCCCAGCGCCGCGCACATCGTGTTGGTGCACACGCTGACCAGGTGCTGACCGCACGGCTTGCGCTTGTACATCGTGTAGAACGTCGCGACCGCGCTGACCTCCGCAGTGGACAGCGCCAGCTGGTCGGCGCAGAACTGGATCCCCGCCGCGCTGACGTGCCCCTGCACCGACTGCACGAGGTGCAGCATCGGCAGCAGCGCCGACCGGGACTCCGGGTAACGCGCGATGATCTGCTGCGCCTCGGAGTGCGTCTTCGCGTCGAACACCGACGTGTCCACGGCGTCCGCCGCTTCCTCCGTCGTGGTGAACTCGAACTGCTCGGTCATCGATCCACCCCGCCCATCACCGGGTCGATGGAGGCGACCGCCGCGATCACGTCGGCCACCAGTCCGCCTTCGCACATCGCGGGCATCGCCTGCAGGTTCACGAAACTGGGTTCCCGGACGTGCACCCGCATCGGCCGGGTGCCGCCGTCGGAGACCAGGTGCATGCCGAGCTCGCCGCGCGGCGACTCCACCGGCGAGTAGACCTGGCCCGGCGGGACGTCGAAGCCCTCGGTCACCAGCTTGAAGTGGTGGATCAGCGATTCCATCGACTGACCCATGATCTTGCGGACGTACTCCAGCGAGTTGCCCATGCCGTCCGGGCCGATGCTCAGCTTCGACGGCCAGGCGATCTTGGCGTCGGAGACCATGTGCGCGCCCGGTTCCATCTTGTCCACGCACTGCCGGATGATCTTCAGCGACTGGTGGATCTCCTCCAGCCGCAGCAGGTACCGGGCGTAGCAGTCGCCATCGGTGCTGGTCGGCACCTCGAACTCGTAGTCCTCGTAACCGCAGTACGGCTCGATCTTGCGCAGGTCCCAGGCCAGTCCGGCGGAGCGCAGCAGCGGACCGGTGATGCCCAGCTGCAGGCAGCCGTCCAGCGGCAGGTAGCCGACGTCCTTCAGGCGCTGCTTCCAGATCGGCTGGCCGGTGAACAGCTTGTCGTAGGACGGCAGCCGCGAGTCCATCACCTCGATGAACGACAGCACCTTCTGCTGCCAGCCCTCCGGCAGGTCCTGGGCGGTGCCGCCCGGCCGGATGAACGCGTGGTTCATCCGCAGGCCGGTGAGGAACTCCAGCAGGTGCAGGACCTCTTCGCGCTCCCGGAAGCCGAAGGTCATGCCGGTGGTCGCGCCGAGCTCCATCGCGCCGGTCGCCAGGAACACCAGGTGCGAGGAGATCCGGTTGAGCTCCATGAGCATCACCCGGAACGTCTGGGCCCGCGGCGGGGCCTCGATGCCCAGCAGCTTCTCGATCCCGAGGCAGTAGGCGGCCTCGTTGTACAGCGGCGCCAGGTAGTCCATCCGCGTCACGAAGGTGACGCCCTGGGTCCAAGTCCGGTACTCGGTGTTCTTCTCGATGCCGGTGTGCAGGTAGCCGATCACCGAGCGGGCCTTGGTGACGGTCTCGCCCTCCATCTCCAGCACCAGCCGGAGCACGCCGTGCGTCGACGGGTGCTGCGGGCCGAGGTTGATGATGACGCGATCCTCGCCGGAGGTCTCGTCGATGAACTCGTCCCAGTCCCCACCGGTGACGGTGTAGACCCGGCCCTCGGTGGTCTCCCTGGTCTCGGCGGCCTCGGGGTCGCCGAGCCCGGTACCGGCCAGTGATTCGGTACTCATCTCCAACACCTCTCCGCGGTGTCGCCGCCCTCCGGGAACGCGATTTCCGTTGGAATCGCGGAAAACCTGCGCGCCCCGGCCATCACGAGTACGACCTGCGCTGGTCGGGCGGCGGAATCTCGGCGCCCTTGTACTCCACCGGGATCCCGCCCAGCGGGTAGTCCTTGCGCTGCGGGTGGCCGTCCCAGTCGTCGGGCATCAGGATCCGGGTCAGCGCCGGGTGACCGTCGTAGACGATCCCGAACATGTCCCACGTCTCGCGCTCCTGGAAGTCCGCCGTCGGGTACACCGCGACGACGGACGGAACGTGCGGATCCTCCACGTCCACCGCGACTTCCACCCGGATCCGGCGCCGGTAGGTCATCGACGTCAGGTGGCAGACCGAGTGCAGCCGCTGCGGCACCTCCGGCCCGTAGTCCACGCCGGACACCGAGCTGCACAGCTCGAACCGCAGCGCGGGATCGTCGCGCAGCGTCCGGCAGACCTCGAGCAGGTGCTCGCGGCGCACGTAGAAGGTGATCTCGCCGCGGTCGACGGTCACCTGCTGCACGGTGTCCGCGGGCAACCCCTGCGCGCCGAGCGCGTCGAACAGCGCGTCCGCCACCTCGTCGAACCAGCCGCCGTAGGGGCGTTCCGCGGCCGACGGCACGTAGGCCGGCAACCGCAGCCCGCCGAAGCCCGAGGTGTCGCCCGAGCCGCGCACGCCGAACATGCCCTGGCGCGCCCGGCCGGCCACCGGACCGGACTGCCGGACCGGTTCCACCGCCCAGCTCTGCTTGGATTCGTTGTCAGCCAACCGAACTCACCTGCCCGCTTTGAGCTCGCGGGGCCGCTGCGGTGAATCCGCGAACGCCCCCGTCGACGGATCGGAGCCCAACTCCCGGCGCTGCGCGGCCTGCTGCCGCTCCGCGCGCCGCCGCTGCACCGCGTTCTTCGGCGCGTACCGCTCGGAGGACGGGATCATCGGCGTGCGCTCGCCGCTCTCCAGCTTCAGCTGCGCGCGCTTGGCGTTGATCGGCTCGTCCATGATCTTGGCGTGCAGCTTGAGGATCGCGTCCAGCAGCATCTCCGGCCGCGGCGGGCACCCCGGCAGGTACATATCCACCGGCACCACGTGGTCCACGCCCTGCACCACGGCGTAGTTGTTGAACATGCCGCCGCTGGAGGCGCACACCCCCATCGCCAGCACCCAGCGCGGCTCCGGCATCTGGTCGTAGATCTGCCGCAGCACCGGCGCCATCTTGTTGGTGACGCGACCGGCCACGATCATCAGGTCGGCCTGCCGCGGTGTCGCGGAGAACCGCTCCATGCCGAATCTCGCGATGTCGTAGCGGGAACCGCCGACCGTCATCATCTCGATGGCGCAGCAGGCCAGACCGAACGTGGCGGGCCACATCGAGGTCTTCCGCGTCCAGTTGACGAGCTTCTCCACGTTGGCCAACAGGATGCCGTTGGGCAACGACTGCTCCAGCCCCATCACCAACTCCTCTTCCGTCGGAGGGTGGTCACCTTGCTTGAAAGTCGCGAAACCTGGTGATACTTCACGGTTTTCCCGATCAGCTCACCGCGGTCGGTCACGTTCGGGGCGAAGCTGCTGCACGCGTTCACCGCAGCGCTGCTCGCCTTCCTGGTGCTGAGGCCGGTGCGCATCTTCGGTCGCCTCCGGTCAGTTCCAGTCCAGGCCGCCGCGGCGCCACACGTATATGTAGGCGAAACCGACGGTGGCGATGAACAGGACGATCTCGATCACGCCGAACAGGCCCAGGGCGTCCGCGGAGACCGCGAACGGGTAGAGGAAGACCATCTCGATGTCGAAGAGGATGAACAACATCGCGGTCAGGTAGTAGGCCACCGGCATCCGGCCGCCGCCGATCACCGGCTGCGGCGAAGGTTCGATACCGCACTCGTAGGCGTCGAGCTTGGCCTTGTTGTACCGGCGGGGGCCGACGAGGGGGGCGATCGTGACCGAGAACAACGCGAAGGCGAACGCCAACGCAAACAACAGCACGAGCGGGATGTAGGGATCGAGCATTCCGCTGCCCTCCTTCGGCGACCCCCGCCGAGACGAAGCTCACGTCTTCGGCGTCGGTGCGCACTCTATGCGGTCGACCGTATCGGATCCGTAGTGAGGCGAACCTAACTTTATGACCTCTCGCACACCTGCCGAGACATCTGACCAGATCTGTGCCATCAGGCGCTAGGGGTGAGACGAGTAGTGGTGCTGATCACACGGTCCATGGTGTCGCCGCCCTTCTCGTCGTGGAGATTTGCCAACAGCTTCAACACGAAACGCATCAACGTGGTCCTCGGTAGACCGTGCTTCGTGGCCGTCCGCATCACCACCGGATTGCCAATCAACTTGCTGAAGATGTTGCCCAGCCGGAAGTAACCGCCCATCGCCTGCTGCACGGCCATCGGGTACCGGCGCAACACCTGCTCCCTGGAGTAGCCGGCCGGACGGGCCAGCGCGTGCACCACGCATTCAGCCGCCAGCGCAGCGGATTCCATCGCGTAGGCGATGCCCTCGCCGTTGAACGGGTTGACCATCCCGCCCGCGTCGCCGACCAGCAGCAACCCGTTGCGGTAGTGCGGCGTCCGGTTGAAGCCCATCGGCAGCGCGGCACCGCCGATCCGCCCAGTCGCGTTCTCCTCGCGGAAGCCCCACTCCTCCGGGGTGCCGTCCAGCCAGGAGCGCAGCAGCTGGCGGTAGTCGGTCTTGCCGTAGGCCTTGGAGGTGGACAGGATGCCCAGCCCGACGTTCACCGTCCCGTCGCCCATGCCGAAGATCCAGCCGTAGCCCGGCATCAGCGTCGGCTCGCCCGGACCCGAGCGGTCCCACAGCTCCAGGTGGGATTCCAGGAAGTCGTCCTTGGTCCGCGGGCTGGTGTAGTAGCGCCGCACGGCCACGCCCATCGGGCGGTCCTCGCGCTTCTCGATGCCCACCGACAGCGCCAACCGCGCGGAGACCCCGTCGCAGGCCACCACCAGCGGCGCCCGGTAGGTGACCGGGGTGCGCTCCGGCCCGGCCTTGGCGGTGACGCCGGTGATCCGGCCGGTCTTCTCGTCGGTGACCGCGCCGGTCACGGTGGTCTGCTGGAGCAGCCGGGCCCCGGCCCGCTGGGCGTTGCGGGCGAGCAGGTCGTCGAAGTCGTTGCGGGGCCGCACCACCCCGTAGGGCGGGAAGCTGGCCAGGCTCGGCCAGTCGAGCTCGATCTGCACCCCGCCGCCGACCACGCGCAGGCCGCGGTTGTGCAGCCAGCCCGCTTCCTCGCGGGTGTCGATGCCGAGGTCGATGAGCTGCTTGACGCCTCGCGGGGTGATGCCGTCGCCGCAGACCTTCTCCCGCGGGAAGACGCTCTTCTCCAGAAGCAGGACGTCCAGGCCCGCCCGGGCCAGGTACGTCGCAGCCGTCGATCCGGCCGGCCCGGCACCGACGACGATCACTTCGGCGTCGTCGTCCGGTCGGCGGCGGCTGGTGGCGCTGGTCATGACACTCCTTGAGCTAGTGCATCGCGCGGTGCGGCCACCCCTCCCGGCTGACCGCACCGGGGAACCCGCTTGTGAACGAGTTCACTAACTCCGAGTTTATGCCGGACAAAGGCCGCGATCGACCCCCCGAACTACGCCACCCGAGTGACCAACACCCCAGGTGGTGGAGCCGAACTCGACCAACCGGGTGAGCTCGCACGCCAGCGCCGCACAGTTTCAATTGAAACTGCTATCCCCAGGCACGGTGATTCACAGTTTCAATTGAAACTGTGGTTCCCACGCACCGAGCGGGGGCGAGAAGAGTCCTGGTGACGAGCCTGGTCGTGAGTGCGAATACCGGTTGCAGCCGGTTTCAGCACTCACGACCTTCGCGGGTGTCAGGAGGGCTTGACGGCGCGGTGGATCGCTACGACTCCGCTGGTGAGGTTGCGCCAGGCGACGTTGGTCCAGCCGGACTCGGCGATCAGTTCCGCCAGTTCGCGCTGGTCGGGCCACTCGCGGATCGACTCGGCGAGGTAGACGTAGGCGTCCGGGTTGGACGAGACCGCGCGGGCGATCGACGGCAGCGCGCGCATCAGGTAGTTCATGTAGATCGTGCGGAACGGCTGCCAGGTCGGGGTGGAGAACTCGCAGATCACGAGGCGGCCGCCGGGGCGCACCACGCGCTGCATCTCCCTCAGACCGGCCGCGGTGTCGACCAGGTTGCGCAGGCCGAAGGAGATCGTCACCGCGTCGAAGGACTCGTCGGCGAAGGGCAGCCGCAGTGCATCCGCCGCGACCATCGGCACCCCTCGGTGCCGACCGACCGACAGCATGCCCATCGAGAAGTCCGCGGCGACGCACCACGCGCCGGACCGGGAGAACTCCTCGGTCGACACGCCGCTACCGGCCGCCAGGTCGAGCACGCGCTCGTCGCGCTTGGGCGACAACGCCCGCCTGGTGACCTCCCGCCACCGCCGGTCCTGCCCGAAGGACAGCACCGTGTTGGTCAGGTCGTACCTGCGCGCAACACCGTCGAACATCGCGGCGACTTCGCGAGGGTCCTTGTCCAAACCTGCCCGAGACACACCCGCAGCGTACGTGCCTGACCCCGCGTGTCGACCACCACGCCCCGGTCAGGCTGCCATTCGCCGCTCGCCCGCGGTGACCGCGTCGTAGTGCCCGATCAGCTGCTGGCACAGCGCGGGCCAGGTCCTCCCTTGGACCGCTTCGCGCGCAGCCGCGCTGAACTGCCGCCGTCGGTCGGCATCGCGCAGCGCGGTCACCGCCTCCCGCAGCGCCTCCGCGTGGACGTCGACGTCGTGGGCCGGGAGCAGGTAGCCGGTGCGACCGTGGTCGACCAGGTCGCGCGGCCCGCCCGCGTCCGGGGCGACGACCGGGACGCCCGAGGCCATCGCCTCCTGCACCGCCTGGCAGAACGTCTCGTGCGGGCCGGTGTGCACGAACACGTCGAGGCTCGCGTAGATCCGAGCCAGGTCGTCCCCGGTCCGCTGGCCGAGGAACACCGCGTCCGGCACCGCATCGGCCAGCCGCTCGCGGTCCGGCCCATCACCCACGACGACCACCCGCACGCCGCGCATCTCGCCCAGTGCCGCCAACCGCTCGATGCGCTTCTCCGGGGCCAGCCGGCCGACGTAACCGACCAGGAGCTCGCCGTCCGCGACGAGCTCCTGGCGCCAAGCCGAATCCCGGTGCTGCGGCGAGAAGCGCACCGTGTCCACACCCCTTCCCCACCGGTGCACGCGCGGAATCCCGTGCTGCTGCAACGTTTCCACGGCCCACGTCGACGGCGCCAACGTCCGGTCGGCCGCGCCGTGCAGACGCCGGATCCAGCGCCACGCGGCCCGCGCGGTCAGCCCCAACCCGTACGACTCGGCGAAACCCGCGACGTCGGTCTGGTACACCGCGACCGTCGGCACCCCCAACCGCCGCGCCGCCGCCAAACCTCGCGCGCCCACCACGAACGGCGATGCGAGGTGGACGACGTCCGGCTGGAAGTCCTGCAGCCCGCGCAGCAAGCGCCGCGTCGGGAAGCCGATCGGCAACGACGACACCACCGGCAGGTCCACCGCGGGCAGGCGGATCACCGGGAACCCCGCGTACTCCTCCGGGCCGGCGCCGGGCGCGATGACCAGCGCCGAATCCCCTCGGCGGCGCAAGTGCTCCAGCACTCGCAGCACCGAGTTCGTCACCCCGTTGATCTGCGGCAAGAAGCTCTCGGTCACGATCGCAATGCGCACGCGCATCACGGTCGCGCTCCGGGTCGGCGAGCAGTCGACCGGAACGTGACGGCACCGCCAACGGCAACCGAAGAAGTCGTTTCCGCGGCAGTCTTCTGTCTTCGAACGCGTTTTGCGTGGCGGTGCAGGTAGCGCGGACAGCGCGGTTCAACGGGGAAACGTTCTCCGTGGACACCACGGCGAGCCTGACACGGTGACGCGCAATCGTGATCTGCCTCTCCACCCCCGGTCACCTGGGCGTTGCGCGCCGGTCACCCGCCGCACGGAACCTGGGGCGGCATGACGGTCCTGCCAACCCCGCCCGCGCAGAGCGACCCAGCACTGGTCTCGCGAGCGTTCGAGGTCGCCGGGCGACTCGCCAACGACGCCGCCGACGTGATCATCGCGACCGCGGGGCGCGGGGCGCAGCCCGCCCCGACCGAGTCCCCGTTCGACTGGGTCACCGACACCGGCCGCACCCTCGAACGGCACACCCGGCGGGTGCTGGCCGACGAATTCCCCGGAATCCCGGTGTTCGGCGAGGAATTCGACGCGGCACCGACCACCATCGCCGAGCACTGGGCAGCCCGCGCCGGCACGGCCAAGTTCCGCTGGTCGGTCGATCCGGTCGACGGCACCGCCAACTACGTCGCCGGACTGCCCTGGTGCACCTACAGCCTCGCGATGCTCGACGAGCACGGCCCGGTCGTCGGAGTGGTGGCCGACCCGTACCGCACGCAGATCTACGCCGCCGCCCGCGGCCGCGGCATGCGGGCGAACGGAACACCGGTGCGGCTGGGCGAACAACGCGAAACGCGCGGCGGCATCGTGTGCACCGAGCTGACCAAGAACGGCCCGTGGCGGGGCATGGACCGGTTCATCACCAACGCGGCCAGCGCCCAGGTCGGCGTTCGGCTGCTGGGATCCCCAGCGCTGGCGATCACCCAGGTCGCGCTGGGCCACGCGGTAGCCGCGGTGCTCGACTCCTACCAGGAGTGGGACGTCGCCGGAGCTCTCGCACTGGCCACCGAAGCTGGCGCCACGGTCCTGGACCGACGAGGCGAACCGAACCCCTTACCGCTGGACGGACTCCTGGTCACCGCCCCCGGAGCCGCCGCCGACGTGCACGACTGGTGGCACCAAGCAGTCACCCACGGCTGAAATCGCCGCCCGGAACGCCCCGAGGAACCCGGGTCTGAATGACAGCGGTGCGAAGCGCCACCTCGGGGGGCGGCGGTCGGGCGAAGGGCTGGCCCAATTTCGCGAGAAATTGACCGTCACCCGGATGACGAGGTTGGGGTCCGGCCGAAAATGGGGTTGTGGCGGGGTTTTCGTCTTTCAGGCTGCGGGGAGGAGGGTTCGGGCTGGGGTGGAGTCCGGTTTCGGACCGAAGACCGCGGACATCGGGCGCAGGAGTGGGAACTGGTCTCGCAGCACCACGACCTGTTGGTGGACTCGGTTCAAGTCGGGGTCGGCGACGTGCTCGACGACGGTCTCCAGGACGTGGTCGGCGACCATGCCGAAGCGGACCGCGGCATCCTCCAACTGACCTCGTACGCGGAGCAGGACCTCTTCGTCGGATCCTGTGCGCGTCAGGCCTCGCCCCAGCTCAGCGAGTGCGCGGACGTTCGGCAATTCGGCGTCCATGCGGCGGACCACCACGTGCAGCCGCTGCCTCGCCTGGGCCGAGGACACCGCCTCGACGGCCCGCGCTGCCCGGTGCACCGCCTGCTCGCAGCGGTGGACGTCGTGCAGCCAGCGGCCCTGCGGTTGAACCTGGACGAGCTGCGCTTGGACGGGCTGCACCGGCGCGGGTTGCTGGGGCAGCGGAGTGGGCGCGGTCCGGCGTCTTCCGGTGCCGGCCGCCAGCACCACTCCGGCCCCGCATGCACCCGCGACCAGTGCGATCAGCACTTGCACCCAGAATCCGTCCACGTCCAGTTGTCCTTCCACTCGGCCGCGAGCAGCCGTCGAAACCGGTGTTCGCGCCCGCGGATTCCGGTCCGACGTGATGTTCCGGACCGAGGTTCCCGAGCGTCTCCGATCAACTCTGCTCCGTTCCCCCGCGGAGTGCTTGGGGAAAAGTACTCAATCTGACCGGTCGCCCTGCCTGCGTAGCCGAGCAGAGCCGGAAGCGTCCCAAATTTAGGGAAACTTGGGACACCCGGTCAGCCGGATCGGGCCAGGTACTGCAGATCGGCCACCAGGAACTCGAACCCCCCGGTGTGCGCGCCGTCGCGGCCGCCGGGGCGGACGAACTCGCCGAAGTCGGCCGGTTCGGGACGTTGGAGCCGGGCCACCGAGAAGACCTCGTCGAGCACATCGCTCACGTCGTTGCGCACCTTCGCCGGGTCGACCGCACATCCGAGATCCGCCAGCCAGGCCTCCACCGGATGCGGGACGAACAGCTCAGCGGTCAACGGCCACACCCGCTGGAACCCGGCCGCGATGCGCCGCGCCGAGTTCGCGTTGCCGTCGCCGAACCGGATCACCCACTGGGCCGCGTGATCGCGATGCCGAGCGATCCGGTTCAGCGAGCCCGCCGCCAGGGACGCCAGCACAGCGTCGGTGCTGCCCGCCAACCGCTCGAACACCGCGCGCCGCCAGGCCGTGAACAGCAGGAGCCGGGCCATCGTGGCGGGGAAGTCGCCGCCGGGCCCGGGGCCGCAGTCGATCTCGACGAGGCGGACGTTGCGGAAGTCCTCGGCCGCGCGGAAGTAGGCCAGGCGGTCTTCGTCCCGTCCCGCTCCCTCGACCTCACCGGCCCGGTGCAGCAGGATCCGCGCCTGCTCCAGCAGGTCCAGCGCGATCCCGGTGAGCGCTGCGGACTCCTCGAGCTCCAGCGCGCGGACTCCCCACTCGGTCAACCGGTGCGCGAGGACCAGCGCGTCGTCACCCAACATCGCGCAGTACTGGGAGAGGTCCGAGGCGAGCACTCCCCCGGGCACTGAACGATCCACAGTGGACATCGATGGCGCGCCGAGCACCCACTGCTGCACATCCGCTGCACCCGCGCGCGATTCCCGGATGTTCATCATGGCGACCTCGCAGGCCGGGGCCGACTCTCAGCGTCGGGGACGATCTACATCGGTCGTCCGACGGGCTGTCGACGGGCGCGTCCAGTGTCACACCACCCGACCGGGTTAGGGAAGCCCGTTCAGCGGTTCGCCGAGCGGCGGAACAGCCAGTACAGCGGCAGCAGCACCGCCCACAGCACGGCCAACATGCTGCCCACCGGCAGCAGCGAAAGCGTCGCGTTGCGCCCGGCCACCCGGACCAGGTCGGGGTTCCGCGAGTCGAACTCCACCCGCACCAGCTGCCCGGTCTGCAGGTCGGCCGGGTACAGGACGCCGTTCGGCGGGATGTAGACGCGGCCCTCGTCGGTGTTGAAGCGCACCACGGTCCGCACCAGCGAGGTGTCGACGACCTCCGCGACCGCCTCGCCCTGGGACTCCTCGATGGTCCGGTCGTTGATGAAGCAGGCGACGACGATGGACAACCCCATCGCGGTCATCAGCACGCCGAAGATCAGGACGCCGCGCGCGGCACGCCTCCAGCCCTTGCGGCGCGCCGGTCGCGCAACCGGTCGGTCACCTTCCGTGCTGGATCCGGTCACCGAGTCGGCCGCGTTCGGTGCCACCGCGTCGCTCGCCACGGTGACCGATTGTAAGCGCGTCGCCCTCGCGTCCCCGCGCGGCTTCGGTGTCGTCCACCTCATCGAGCCCTCGGTGTCGTCCGTCTCATCGAGGTCGCCGCATACTCTCCAGGAGTGGCGACTACATCGCGGCTGCTGGTGGCCCGGACCCGCCGGCTCGAACCAGGTGACCCCCGACACGACCGCCCGCTGCTGGAGCTGCTGCCCGACGGGTCGGCGCTGAGCTGGGTCCGCGACAGTGCCGGGCTGGTCGGCTGGGGCTGCGCAGCGCGCCTGGAGGTGGACGGCCCGAGCCGCTTCACCCAGGCCGACGACTGGTGGCAGCAGCTGTGCGAGCGGACTGAGGTGTTCGACTCGGTGGGCCTGCCCGGGTGCGGCCCGGTGGCGTTCGCCAGCCTGGCCTTCGACGACGAGCCGGGGCACTCCGTTCTGGTGGTCCCCGAGGTCGTGGTCGGGGAACGCGACGGGGTTCGCTGGATCACCACGATCGGCAGCGGACCGACCGAGTCCACCCCGCCCGAACCAGTTCACCCGCCCGGCACCGTCTCCTACAGCGACGGGCAGCTCTCCGCCACCGGCTACCGGCAGGCGGTGGCCGAAGCCGTGCGCCGGATGCAGGAGCCCGACGGCCTGGGCAAGGTCGTCCTCGCGCACGACCTGCTGGCCACCACCTCGGAGCCGCTGGACATGCGGTTCCTGCTGTACAACCTGGCCGCCCGCTACCCGTCCTGCTGGACCTTCGCCGTCGACGGGCTAGTCGGTGCCACCCCGGAACTGCTGTTGGAGCGGACGGGGTACGAGGTCCGCTCCCGCGTGCTGGCCGGCACGATCTGGCCGCACGAGGACCACAGCACCGAAGAGCTCGCCGCGGAACTGCTGTCCTCGGAGAAGAACCGCAACGAGCACGCCTACGCCGCGGAGTCCCTGGCCGTGCAGCTTCGCCCGTTCTGCAGCGACCTCACCGTGCCTGACGAGCCCGAGGTGCTCCAGCTGCGCAACGTGATGCATCTGGCCACCAACGTCGAGGGCAAGCTCAGCGACGCCGACGGCCGAGCCGCGTCGCTCCTGCGCATGACCGCTGCCGTACACCCGACGGCGGCCGTCGGGGGCACGCCCACGCCGGACGCAGTGCGGCTGATCAGCGAGCTGGAGGGGATGGACCGGGGCCGCTACGCGGGGCCGGTCGGCTGGCTGGACGGCAGCGGCAACGGTGAACTCGGCATCGCCCTGCGCTGTGCCCAGGTGGAGAACGCCGCTGAGCCCGGCGAGGAAACCGGACGCAGCGGCGGCAAGGTGAGACTGTTCGCCGGGTGCGGAATCGTCCCCGACTCCGACCCGGACCTGGAAGTCGCGGAAGCAGAAGCGAAGCTGCTCCCAGTCCGAGAAGCCTTGGAAGGCCTCCACTAGCAAGAAGGTCGTGAGCGGCGATGGTCGCTCTTACGACCATTCCCGCTTACGACCTCCAGGCGATCAGTGCTCGTGCAGCAGGGCGTGGGTGCGGTCGATCTCCGCCACCGCCTTGGGCGGAGCGGCCGCCACCTTGACCGCGCTGGCCGGAACGCCCGTGGCCTCGCCGACCGGCGGCTTGCCCTTGGCGAACAGCCAGGTGTTGAAGAAGTCGCCCAGCTGCTTGCCGGACTTCTGCTCCGCGAGCTGGATGAACTCCTCGACGGTGCCAGTGCTGTAGCGCTTCTCCGACACCCAGGTGCGGGCGATGTCGGTCAGCACCTCGTCGCCCACCACGTTGCGCAGCGCCTGCAGCGTCATCGCACCCCGGTCGTAGACGGCGTCGTCGAACACCGCCTCCTTGCCCGGGTCACCCGGCATGACCTGCCAGAACGGGTCGTCGTCCGGGTGCTGCGAGTAGTAGTGGTCGAACAGCTCCTGCGCGGTGCCAGTGCCCTGGGACTCCGACCAGAGCCACTCCGCGAACGACGCGAAGCCCTCGTTGATCCAGATGTTGCGCCAGGTGTCCACCGAGACCGAGTCGCCGAACCACTGGTGCGCGTTCTCGTGCACCACCACCGAGGTGTTCGCCCCGTCGCGGAAGAACAGGTGGCTGTAGGTGGGCCGGGTCTGGTTCTCCAACGCGAAGTTCATGCCCTCCGAGGAAACCAGGCCGCCCTGCGCCTCGAACGGGTAGTCGCCGAGCACGCCGCTCAGGAAGTTCAGAACCTCCGGGGTGCGTTCCACGCTCGCCTTCGCCGGGCCTGCGAGCTCGCCGAGGTTGTCCGAGTAGGCGGTGATGGACGGCTGCCCGAACGCGCCGGTCTTCTCGTTGATCTCGTAGTTCCCCACGCCGAAGAACGCGAGGTAGGTGGCAGTCGGCTTGGTGGTGCGCCACTTCCAGGTCGTCCACCCGGCCAGGCTGCTGTTGCCGGTGTTCACGCCGTTGGCGACCACCTCGGTGCCGTCCGGCACGGTGACCGCGATGTCGTAGGTCGCCTTGTCCCTCGGGTGGTCATTGCCGGGGAACCACCAGGCGGAGATCTCCGGCTCGCCGACCGCGAGCGCACCGTCGGAGGTGCGGATCCACGGGTTGAGCCCGTCGACCTCGACGGTGGACGGGACGCCCTCGTAGGAGACGACGAAGGTCGCCAGGCTGCCCTCCGGCAGCGTCTCCGACGGGGTCACCGTCAGCTCGGTGCCGTCCTGCGAGAACTGCGCCGGCTTTCCGTTGACAAGCACGGACTTCGGGGTCAGCGCGAAGTCCAGGTTGAACGCGGTCAGGTTCTGCGTCGGCTTCGCCACGATCGTCGCGGTGCCCTGCAGGTGATCGTCCGCGGGTTGGTAGCGCAGCTGGAGGTCGTAGTGCGAGACGTCGTAGCCGCCGTTGCCGTAACCCGGGAAGTAGTCGTCACCCGCGCCCGGCGCTCCCGGTCCGTCACCGCCCGCCAGCGCCGGTGATGCGAAGATCGCCGTCGCACAGCAGGCCGCAGCCGCCGCTCGCAGGCCGTGTCGTCGAAACACCTGCCACCTCCTCGAATTCGTGGTCCGGATCGGAGCCTAGAGAAGGTCGTGACCAGCGGGTGGCTTTTTCGTCGGCACGTTTTTCCCAGAATGTCGGAGAATCCGCGAATCACCCCGAAGGGCTAGCGCAGAACCCCACCAACGGCGGAAACAGGTCGATTCGAGGGCAGCACCGCGCACCGCACCGATGTCTCACGGCGTGAGAAGCGGTCAGCGGTCAGAGCGGCTAGTCAGCAGCGATCAGCCCAGCAGCGCGGAGCGGACCGCGGCCTGCAGCCGCTCGTGCACCGACCGCCGCGCGGATCGGTCCGCCTGGACCTCGATCACGCGCAGTCCCGGCCGCCACCGCAAAGCGTCGGCGAACTCGGACTGCTGCTGCACCAGTTCGTGCTCGATGCCGTGCGCAGCGCAGAGCCTGCCGAGGTCGGTGCCGTGCGGCGTACCGAAGATCCGCTCGAACGACTCGCCGTGCTCCGGACTGCCTTGCTCGAGCAGCGAGAAGATCCCGCCGCCGTCATCGTTGAGCACGACGATCGTCAGGTCCGGTCGTGACTCGTGCGGCCCGAGCAGCAAACCGTTGCTGTCGTGCAGGAAGGTCAGGTCGCCCAGCAACGCGTAGGCCGGTCGCCCGTGGGCGATGGCCGCGCCGATCGCGGTCGACACGGTGCCGTCGATCCCGGCCACACCCCGGTTCCGGTGCACGACCACGTCGGGCCGCTGCCGCGCGGCCAACGCGACATCGCGCGTCGGGTTCGACGATCCCAGCACCAGCAACGCGTGCTCCGGTAAGGCGTCCACCACCGAGCGCGCCACCACCGGACCGTTCGGCCAGTGCTCCAGGTCCAGCGCGGCGTGCAGCGCAGCGGAGGCCTTCTGGTCCGCCTGCTGCCACTCGGTCAGCCAGTCTGGATCGGCCAGCGCGATCGAGGGGCCGAAGGTTTCCGCAACCTCCCGCAAGTTGTGCGCCGGTGCGGGCCAGTCGACCCCGCCGTGCGCGAGCAGCACCTCCACGTCGGTATCCGCCAACAACCGCTGCACCTGCCGGAACACCGTCGGACGTCCAACGCACAGCACCTGCTCCGGTCGGTGTTCCCGGACGAAATCCGGCAGACCGAGCAGCCACATCCCGGTGCTGATCACCGAAGATCCGGGCACGCCGACCGCGCCGACCTCCGACAGCACAGGCCAGCCATAGCGGTCGCCCCACTCCCCGACACCGTCGACGGCCGAGTCCGCCGCTAGCACCAGTCCGTGCCGGGCGTGGACGCGGGACAGCGCGCTGGGCGCCCACCCGAAGTCGGAATTTTCCGTCCACCGAACACCGTCCGGGCGACCGTCGAGCGACTCGCACCAGTGGTCGTCACCGGAAGGCACCAGCGGCTCCCGGAACGGGAGGTTCAGGTGCACCGGGCCGCCCCGGACGTCGCCCTTCGCGGCGTGCCACGCCCGGCACGCCTGGCTCCGCCAGTAGGCGTTCTGCCCCGGCCGGTTCTCGGCGACCGCCAGCTCGTCGAACAGGCGGATCTCGGAACCGAACAGGCGCTGCTGGTCGATCGTCTGGTTCGCACCGGCCGCCCGCAGCTCCGGCGGGCGGTCCGCGGTCAGCACGATCAGCGGCACCCCGGAGTGGAACGCCTCGCTGACCGCCGGGTGCAAGTTCGTCGCTGCGGTGCCCGACGTGCAAGCAACCGCGACCGGGGACTGCGCGCGCGCCGCCAACCCCAGGGCCAGGAATCCCGCACTGCGCTCGTCGATGCGCACGTGCAGCTGCAAGCGCCCAGCGTGGTCGGCCTTGTACAGTGCGTAAGACAGAGGTGCGTTGCGGGATCCCGGGGAGAGCACCACCTGCCGCACTCCGTTGCGGACGAGCTCGTCGACGATGACCTCAGCCTGAGCAGTGGACGGATTCAACCCATCACCCCTGAACCTCGTTGGCGGACTCCGGCGGAGGAGGCCATGGTCCCCCTCGCCGCCGTCCATGCAGGTGCCGGGCTGCCGCGGGGAGGGCCCCGCGCCGAGCACTTGCTGCGCCTATTGTCCCAGGTGTGCAGAATCCCCGTGTCTCTGAGCTGTTCGATCCGGCTTCGTGGGAGCCCGTCGCGGGCTTCGACTTCACCGACATCACCTATCACCGCTGCGTCGAAGACGGCCCCGGGAAGGGCACCGTGCGCATCGCGTTCGACCGGCCCGACGTCCGCAACGCGTTCCGCCCGCACACCGTCGACGAGCTGTACCGCGCCCTGGACCACGCGCGGATGACCAGCGACGTCGGCTGCGTGCTGATCACCGGGAACGGCCCGTCCGCAAAGGACGGCGGCTGGGCGTTCTGCTCCGGCGGGGACCAGCGGATCCGCGGCCGCTCCGGGTACCAGTACGCCGACGGCGAGACCGCCGACACCGTCGACCCGGCCCGCGCCGGGCGGCTGCACATCCTCGAGGTGCAGCGGCTGATCCGGTTCATGCCCAAGGTCGTCATCGCCGTGGTGCCGGGCTGGGCCGCCGGCGGCGGGCACAGCCTGCACGTGGTGTGCGATCTCACGCTGGCCAGCGCCGAGCACGCCAAGTTCAAGCAGACCGACGCCGACGTCGGCAGCTTCGACGGCGGCTTCGGCTCGGCCTACCTCGCCCGCCAGGTCGGCCAGAAGTTCGCCCGCGAGATCTTCTTCCTGGGCCGCCCCTACGGCGCTGAGCAGGCGCACCAGATGGGCATGGTCAACGCCGTCGTCCCGCACGAGGAACTCGAGACCACCGCGCTGCAGTGGGCCCGCGAGATCAACGGCAAGTCCCCGACCGCGCAGCGCATGCTCAAGTACGCGTTCAACGCCATCGACGACGGACTGGTCGGCCAGCAGCTGTTCGCCGGCGAGACCACCCGCCTCGCCTACATGACCGACGAGGCCGTCGAAGGGCGCGACTCGTTCCTGGAGAAGCGGGACCCCGACTGGTCCTCCTTCCCCTGGTACTACTGAGCCGAGCTCCTGAACTCCGCCCACGTCGCCGCGCGACTGCGCAGCTTCGGCGGCGGGGTCCTCGGGATCACCTCCGGGCGGGCCCGTTCCAGCGCGGGCCCAGAACCGGCCGTCCTGCTCACCCGCCGACCAGCCTTCGAACAGGTCAGCAGGGCACACGAGCACGATCAGAACCATCATCTTCGGACTCCTTCCAAGCGCGTACTCAATAGATCGACCAGCGCTTTCGAACAATTGATCGCTAGAACAGGTGATCGATGCCAGGAATCACGCGGGCGCAACTCAGGAGCCGGTCGACAATGGAACCCATGTCGAACGCCCGCCACCTGCAGCCCCTTCCCGTGCCATCTGGAGCGGGCGCGCTGGACGTCCTCCCTGCGCTGGAGCGGGCGCTCAACGGCGAAGGCCCAGCCCTGCTCCCGGTTCGCGGCGACGACGGCGAGGAATCCCGCCGACTCACCGAGGCGCTGGCCGGCCCGCTGACGTCCGCGGAAGACGCCGACGAAGACCCAACAGCCCTGGTCATCGCCACGTCAGGCTCCACCGGCACCCCGAAAGGCGTGCTGCTGACAGCCTCCGCCCTGCGCGCCTCCGCCGAGGCCACCCACCGCCGCCTAGGCGGTCCCGGCCACTGGCTGCTGGCGATGCCCGCGCACCACATCGCCGGGGTCCAGGTCCTGGTCAGAGCCCTGCTCGCCGGCACCCGCCCGGACGCCGTGGACACCGCTGACGGCTTCCGCCCGGACAACTTCGCCACGGCCGCGCAATCCGTCCTCGCCGCAGACGGTCCGCACTACACCGCACTGGTGCCCACCCAGCTGTCTCGACTGCTCAGCGCAGGTGGCGATGGCCTCGCCTCTCTCCGGAAGTTCGACGGCGTGCTGCTCGGGGGCGCCGCGACCCCACCCGCCCTCCTGCGCCGAGCGCTCGACGACGGCGTCCGCGTGACCACGACTTACGGGATGAGTGAAACCGCAGGTGGATGCGTGTACGACGGGCAACCGCTGGACATCGCGGAAGTCCGCATCGACGGCGAGACGGGACCGGTGCTGCTGAGCGGACCGATGCTGGCCAGGGGATATCGCCACCAGCCGGAGGCAGGCGCGTTCGCCGACGGCTGGTTCCGGACCGGAGACCTCGGCCGCTGGCACGACGGTCGGCTGACGCTGCTCGGACGCGCCGACGACATGATCGTCACGGGTGGCGTCAACGTCGCCCCGCTGCCGGTGGAGCGGATCCTCGCCGAACAGCCCGGTGTCCGCGAGGCATGCGTGCTCGGCATCGCCGATCCCGAGTGGGGACAGGCGGTCGTGGCTGCGATCGTCCCGTCTGACCAGGCACAACCACCGTCCGAACCGGACTTGCGCGCCGCCGTCCGAGCGAGCCTGAACTCCGCCGCCGCGCCGAAGCGCTTCGCATTCCTCCCAGAACTACCGCTGCGCGGCCCGGGCAAACCCGACCGCCGGGCCCTGGCAGCGTTCTTCCAGGCCTGAGGCACTCATCGGGGAGGCTGCCACTGCCGGGTGACACCGGTAGGCGAAGATGGCTGGCATGGCGACTGTTGCGCAGTGGATCGAGGGAGCTCGGATCCGCACCTTCCCGAACGCGATCGCGCCGGTGCTCGCCGGGACCGGCGCTGCCGCAGGGGTCGACGGGTTCAACTCGCTGATCGCGGTACTCGCCCTAATGGTCTCGATGTTCCTGATCATCGGGGTGAACTTCGCCAACGACTACTCCGACGGCATCCGGGGCACCGATGACGACCGGGTCGGCCCGTTCCGCCTGGTCGGCTCTGGCGCCGCCCAGCCAGGCGCAGTTCGCACCGCGGCTTGGATCTGCTTCGGGCTCGCCGCGATCGCCGGTCTGGGCGTGGTCTACCTCAGCGGGCAGTGGTGGATGCTCGCCATCGGCGCACTCTGCATCGCCGGCGCCTGGTACTACACCGGCGGCAAGCGGCCCTACGGCTACGCGGGATTCGGCGAGCTGGCCGTGTTCGTCTTCTTCGGACTGATCGCGGTGCTGGGCACCATGTACGTGCAAGCCGGGACGATCAGCGGCTTCGGCATCGGCGCCGCGGTCGGCGTCGGTGCGCTGTCCAGCGCGGTGCTGGTGGCCAACAACCTGCGCGACATCCCGTCCGACCGCGTCACCGGCAAGCGCACCCTGGCCGTGCTGCTCGGCGACCGGGACACCCGGACCCTCTACGTCGCGCTGGCGCTGGTCCCGTTCCTGATCACCGTGCTGATCGGTCTGCGGAACTCGTGGGTGCTGCTCGGTTTCGCCGCGCTGCTGCCCCTCGCCGTCCCGCTGCGAGCGGTGATCACCGGCGCCCAGGGCCGCAAGCTGATCCCGGCGCTGCGCGACACCGGCCTCGCGATGCTGATCTGGGCGATCGTCACTGGTGCCGCCCTGGCCTTCGGCTGACCTCTACAACGAACGAACGGCCCGTCCACCTCGCTGGTGGACGGGCCGTTCACTTCGTTCGATCAGGCCTGCGCCTTGCGGGTGCCGAGGCCGAAGACGCTCACCGCCAGGAACGGTCCGGCGGCGATGATCGCGGCACCGAACTGCACCACGCGGTTCTTGGTGGCCAGCTCGTAGTTCGAGACCTCGGATCCGACCCGGATCTTCACCGGAGTCGTGCACGACATCTGGGCCTCGCCGGAGAACCACGGGGTGACCGCGTTCACGGTCCGGCGCTGCTCCGCGCGGTAGGTGTTGATGTCGCGCGTCTCACCGTCGTCCGGGACGACCTTGCAGACCGCGTCCTTGCCACTCTGCGTGCTGGTGACCAGCATCTCCTCGCCCTTCCAGCGGTAGTACGGCCCGGTGGAGCCGTCCGCCGTGCTGGCCTTCGCCAACGAGGTGCCGCTGAACATCGCCATGCCCAGGAACACCGCAGCGACCAGACCGACCAGGACACCCCAGCCGATGGTGATGCCGATCAGAGTCTTGCGGTTCATAGTCGAATCACTCAGTCCCTCACCGCAGGAACGAATCCGGCGGTTCGTCGTCGTAGGTGTCCTCCGGGGCGCGGTTCGGGTCGTTGTTGATGATCGTCGCCGTGTCGTACCCGGCGTCGAGCAGCTCCTTGGCCTGCTGCATGTTCTCCACGCTCTTCGAGAACGCGGACTGCACCGACTCGTCGCGCAAGGCCTCACCGCTGGCGATGTCCTGCCAGCTGAACTCGCCCGCATCGATCCGCCCCTGCAGAGCCGCGATCTCCGGCGGAGCCTGGCCGGAGCGGATGCGCTGCTCGATGTCCTCGATCTGCTCGTCGTTCAGCTTGATCTCGGGCAGCGCTGCCTCGTACGCGGTGGCGCGCTCCAGCGCCTGCTCCGCCTGGAGCAGACGCTCCTCGAGCATCGCCTCCGCATCGCGGATCTCCGGCGTCTTCCAGTCGTCACTCACGTCGCGTCATCCTCCTCGACCGTCACAGGCTGCCGGACGCCAGCGTCTGATGCCCCGAATTTCCGTCAGAACCTGTTCCCCCGGTGCCAGTTCCGCCGGTCCCACCACCGGAGCCGTTCCCACCGGAGCCGGTCCCACCAGAACCGTTCCCGTCGCCGGAGCCACCGCCGCCCGAGCCGTCACCGGAGCCACCGGTCACCGCGGTCGTGACCCCGGTCGCCGCGTCCTTGACGCCGGTCGCGGAGTCCTTGACCCCGGTGGCCTTCTCCTTGACGTCGGTGAAGTCGTCCTTCGCCTGCAGGCCGATGTTGACCACGTCGCCGAGGCTGTTCGCGTCCTTGATCTTGGCCAGGTTCGTGCCCGCGTTCTTGACCGACTCGACCAGCGACACAACCGAGTCGTACATGTTCTTCAGCGCCTCGAAGAGCTCGAGGATCGACATGACGATCTCGACGCACTTCTCGACGTTGCGCACCACGTTGGCCCAGCCCGCGACCGGAATCCACCCGGTGGCCGCGGTCTCGATCAGCCGGTCGACAAGCTTCTTGATCAGCTCCAAGGCCTTGTCGGTCATCTTCCGCGACATTTCCGCGGCCTTGGTGAAGCCCTTGCCGATCAGCTTCGCCAACATGGCGTCGCCCTCGAGCGCGACGGTCCAGGTGGCGACCAGCAGCGTCTCGAACGCCACCGCGCCCGCGCCGTCCCAGCTCTCGCGCAGGTCGCTGATGCCCTGGTTCAGGTTCTGCCGAATCGCCCGCAGCGCATCGCCGACCTGCCCCCAGGCCTCGGCGTTGGTCTCGATCTTCGAGAAATCACCGGTGATCGGCGAGATGAGCGTTTCGATCAGGTTCTCGCCGGTGACCTTCTCGTAGACCCAGTTGACCGCCTGGACCTGCCAGCCGGCGTCCTCGATCGCCTGCTGCTGTGATTCCTTGTTGCTCTCGCTGGGATCCGCCTTCAGGACCGCTATCGGATCTTCAGCGTCCGCGAACGAAGCCATCTCATCCCCCTCAGATCTTGATGTCGTCGAGCTCGACGTGGATCTTCTGGAACATCGACACGACCTTTTGCTCGATCTCCTCGTATTCCGCGGAGGCATCGGCCAGGTCGTCCTTGACCTTCAGCAAAGCGCTGTTGGCCCATTCCAGGGTTTCGCCGTACAGCGCGGTCACCATCTCGACGACAGGGATGAGCACCATCATCAGCCCGGTGAACCCGCTGGTGTCAGAGGCCGTGTTCTCCGCCCACTCGTCGATCTTCTTGAAATATCCGGCGTTCCGCTCCAGAAGGCCTTCGAAGCCCTTCATCTCCTCTGGAATCGCCTTAAGGTTGTCGGCCATCCGAACCCCCGACTCGCGCACAATCCGTCAGGGCAATACGACAACACGTCCCACACGCAAGTTCCCGGAATTCAGAACTTGTTCCCCAGTCGTGACAAGCCGTGCCGCAATTGCCGGTTTCAGCCGAAAACGGCACCGGTGATCAAGGGGAAATGGACTAGCGGACCAGCGCGGGCAGAACGTATTCGGTGACCGACTGTGCCGTGCGGCAGTCGTCCGAATCCGCTTCCGCCTCGGACACCGAGACCTGCAGGGTTCCGCCGGCGACGCCCGCGTAGATGGTGCAGTCGCTCGCGCGCAGGACCCGGGTACCGCGGACTTCGCCGAGCTCCACCTCGTCCCGGCCGAGGTCGCCGAAGCCCTCCCGCTGCGCTCCGATCAGCACCGAGCGAGTGCCGGAATTGGAGTCGAAGCGGCAGCCGCGCAGCTGCTGACCGAGCTCTTGCGGCCGTCCGCTGTCGACAGCGAAGGCCAACGACCCGAGTTCCGCCGGGTCGACCAGTCCGCAGATCTGGTCGGCGGACAGCTGCCCGAGGTGTTCGCGCTGCTCCGGAGGGATGTTCCGGGTGATCGAGGGCGCCGCGGACTCAGTTGCCGACTCCTCCGCCGAGGTCGTCGGCGCCGACGACTCCTCGGGCTGCGGCGACTGCTCGGAAGCGCATCCGGCCACCGTGGCGAGCAACGCCGCCCCAGCAACCCAACCCCAACGCCTCACCGGCACCAACCTTCCTGCTCAGCGCTCATTCCGCCCGGAACTCGCCGGTCGCGTGGAAGCGCTCCAGAACCGCGCGCGGCGCGTCCAGGTCCATGCTGCGGGCGGCGACCCACTCGTCGTCGTAGTAGGTGTTCGCGTACCGCTCGCCGCCGTCGCAGAGCAGCGTCACGATGCTGCCGCGCCGCCCCTCCGCGAGCATCTCCGAGGCGAGGGCGAACACGCCCCACAGGTTGGTCCCGGTGGATCCGCCGACCCGCCGCCCCAGCACCTGCTCGACGTAGCGAATGGTGGCAATCGAGGCGGCGTCCGGAACCCTGATCATCCGGTCGATCGCCTGCCCGACGAAGGACGGCTCCACGCGCGGGCGGCCGATGCCCTCGATCAGCGAACCGCGATCGCTGGTGCGCTCGGGATCGCCGTCCCGCCAGGCATCGAAGAACACCGAGCACTCCGGGTCGACCACGGCGAGCTCGGTGCGGTGGCACCGGTACCGCAGGTAGCGGCCGATCGTGGCGCTCGTGCCGCCGGTGCCCGCGCCGACCACGACCCAGCTCGGCTCGGCATGCGGTTCCAGCGCCAGCTGCTCGAAGATCGATTCGGCGATGTTGTTGTTGCCGCGCCAGTCGGTGGCCCGCTCGGCGTGGGTGAACTGGTCCATGAAGTGACCGCCGAGCTCCGCGGCCAGCCGGCGCGACTCGGTGTAGATCGCGCCCGGCTCGTCCACGAAGTGGCAGCGACCGCCGTGCCACTCGATCAGCGACACCTTCTCGCGGCTGGTGGAGCGGGGCATCACCGCGATGAACGGCAGCCCCAGCAGCCGGGCGAAGTAGGCCTCGGACACCGCGGTGGAACCGGAAGAGGCCTCGATCACTGGCGTGTTCTCGGTCACCCAACCGTTGCAAATCGCGTAGAGGAACAGGGATCGGGCCAAGCGGTGCTTGAGCGAACCAGTCGGATGTGTTGACTCGTCCTTGAGGTAGAGATCGATTCCCCACTCCGCGGGCAGCGGATAACGCAGGAGATGCGTGTCCGCGCTGCGGTTCGCGTCGGCCTCGATGATCCGGACCGCTTCGCTGGTCCAGGCCCTGGTCCGCACGCAGGAACGGTCGATGCTGCTGGCCATCCCCGGACTCACTCGGCGTCCGCGGCCCGGTCGCCGCGCAGTTGCGCCAGGAGTTCTTCACGATGGGCTTTACGAACCTCGGCGCGCTCGGCCATCCCGGTCGCGACCCGGCGGCGCAGCTTGCCGAAGACCAGCAGCGACAGCGGCATCATCACCACGACGGACACCGCGAACGCGACCAGCGCGGGCACCTGGGCCAGCATCAGCAGCGCGGCAACCAGGATCACCATGGCAAACCTGGCGACGGTGTACAGCGCGATGTCGCGGGCGAGAGTCGACTTCGCCCCCTGGGCCGTGGTTTCGGACTCCTGCTGTTCCTGCACGTCACCAGGGTAGAGCAAACGACCGCCGAACCGGCCGGGCGGCCGCTGGCGACGGGCTCGCGAGCCGCCCGAAGCGCCGTTTTCGTCCCTTACCTTCCCTTTACCTAAACCCAAATGTTCGAGTACCTGGCCCTCGAGGTGCCAGGATGCGACCGGATTGCCCGAATAACCATCTCGCAACTCGTGGAGGTCACCTGTGACCGCGACTACCCAGCAGCCGCGCCAGAACGGCCAGGAGCAGCTCCTCACCCCCGGAGAGGTCGCGACCCTCTTTCGCGTGGACCCCAAGACCGTGACCCGGTGGGCCACCGCCGGCCGCATCGGCTCGATCCGGACGCCCGGCGGCCACCGCCGCTTCCGCGAGTCCGAGGTCCGCGCACTGCTCGCCGAACTCACCAACGACGTCAACCGCGCCGTCTGAGCGTTCGTCCGCCGAACTCGTCCTGCGTGCGGCCCGAGGTAGCACTTCGGGTTCCCCGGTACGCGCAAGACCAGTTCCCAGACGTGCGCTGAGGTCATCGGCCGCTCGCCAGCGCCCCTCATTGGCGAGTGCTCCAAACGCAGATCTGAACATCGCCCGCGGTCCGGCGACGACCGCCGGTCCAGGTGGTGCCTCGTCCTCACGCGAGGCATCACCTGGATCCGCCCCGGCGCGGCTACCTCCGACGCGGACAACCGAGGCCGGAATTGGCTAATCTCGGAAGCGGCAGAGTTGGAGGTGGCCCGATGATCTACGTCCTGGCAGCGATCGGTGCACTCACGATCGCGGTGCTGATGTGGAAGGCGTTCGGCCCCGTCTCGGCCGGGTCGGAGCGGCCCGGTCCAAGGCAGGCGCCGATCGCGCCCGACGACGACCCCGAGTTCCTGCGCCGCTTGGACGAGCAGCAGCGCAAATCACGGCCCTCGGAAGACGACTGAGGGCCGTTCTTCGAACTCGGATTGCGGGTAGCGGAACCTCAGACCCCGTCTGAGGTTCGCCATCCCCGACTCGGATAAGCCCCTGATCAGCTCTGCCGGTTGCGCCCCGGCGCGTGCGGGAAGTCATCCGCCACGATCGCGGCCAGTTCCAGCAGCGCCAACTGCGTCGGCGCGCCCAGCTGGCCCAGCTCCACCTCCGCGCCCTCTTCCAGGTGCGGGTCGAACGGGATCTTCGACACCGCGCGGCAGCGCGAGCTGAAGTGCGCGGTCAGCTTGTCCACGTCGACCTTGCCGGAACCCGGGCGCACCGAGTTGATCACCGCCACGGACCTGGCCACCAGGTCGCCGTAGCCGTGCGCGTCCAACCAGTCCAATGTGGCCGATGCGCTGCGCGCGCCGTCGATCGAGCTGGACGAGACGATCACCAGCGAGTCGGCGAGGTCCAGCACGCCCTTCATCGCGGAGTGCATCAGGCCGGTGCCGCAGTCGGTGAGCACGACGTTGTAGAAGTGCTCCAGCAGCGTGACGGTGCGCCGGTAGTCGTCCTCGCTGAACGCCTCCGAGACGGCCGGATCCTGTTCGCTGGCCAGCACTTCCAGCCGGGACGGGCCCTGCGAGGTGTAGGCGCGGACGTCGCTGTACTTGCGGATCCGGTGCGCGTCGCGCAGCAAGTGCCGCACCGTCGCGGTGGTCTCCAGCGGGATCTTCTGCGCCAGGGTGCCGCGGTCCGGGTTCGCGTCGACCGCGATCACCCGGTCACCCCGCAGCGAGGAGAACGTGGAGCCGAGGGTGGCGGTCGTGGTCGTCTTGCCCACGCCGCCCTTCAGGCTCAGCATCGCGATCTTGTAGCAGCCCTGCAGTGGCTGGTTGACCCGCGCGATCAGCTCGCGGCGGCGCCGATCGGCCGGCCCCTCGCCGAAGTTGACCGTCCTGCCGCTGGCCAGGTAGACCGCCTTGCGCCACCCGGATTGGGGAGACCGTTTGGTCTGCCGGAGCAGCTGAGCGGACGAGAGGTCCTGGCCGAATGGCCGATCCCCCTGGCCCGCGTTCGGGGCAGCCTGGGGGTATGACGAAAACGACTGCTGCGGGCCCGGTTGCGGCCCGCCCTGGGAATTCTGCGGCGGGTACTGCTGGCCGACCGGGTACGGCCCGGACTGTCCTCCTGCGGCCGGCGCGTACGGGCCGGAGGGGCCGCCGGAAACCGGTGGGAACGGACCGGACTGTCCACCGGAGACCGAGTACGGACCCGACTGCGCCCCGGGCACCTGCACCTGCTGGTGCGGGCCGGATGCTGTCGGCTCGACGAACTGGGACTGGTGCGGGCCGGACTGACCCGGGTCGCCGTACGCCGGTGCCGCACTGGCGGGCGCGCCACTCGGGTAGTACGGCTGCGGTGCTTCGCCGACGGGGTTGCCGGACTGGTCGACCTGGGACGGATCGACGTACGACGGAGCGGGGTGCGCTGGCCGGGTTTCCGGCTCGACGTACTGGCCAACGGGTGCGGCCGGTGCCGCCCCCGAGCTACCGGACTCGACGTCCTCGCCGTCGGGCTGCGCCGCGGTGGTCCCCGCGTTCCGCTGCGCTTCGGGCTCTTCGTACTGTCCGGTCACCGTTGCCGTCCCTCCCACAATCGAGCCGCGTCCTGCCGGACCGAATCGAGAAATTCCCGTCCCCGCAAGGCACGGTAGTCGCAGAGATGCCCACAAGTCACCGGGGGTGGGCGGTCGCTTCCCCCGGTTTTCGGCCCCAGCGGGGCGTGAATTGCGCAGGTGGCGGACTGTGCGCACCGAAGTCCGCCGTGCGCGGCGGACTTCCCGCGGCGCCTCGGTGGGCGCCGATCATCCGCTCACAGTCCAGCGTACGAGTGAAGACCGGCGACCACGATGTTAATGAAGAACAGGTTGAAGATCATGACTGCGAGACCCAGGATGTTGATCCACGCTGCGCGCACCCCGCGCCAGCCCGCGGTAGCGCGGGCGTGCAGGTACGCGGCGTAGACGACCCAGGCGACGAAGGAGCAGGTCTCCTTGGGGTCCCAGCCCCAGAACCGGCCCCAGGCCGCTTCCGCCCAGATCGCGCCCGCGACGATGGCGAACGTCCACACCGGGAAGATGATCACGGTGGCGCGGTAGGCAACCCGGTCCAGCGCCTGGCTGGTGGGCAGCCGGGAACCGATCTTCGTCATTTTCAGCGGGTTGTTCTCGTACCGGCAGCGCAGCACGTAGAGCACGCTGGCCACACCGCCGAACAGGAAGACACCGCTGGAGATGATCGCTGCGGCGACGTGGATCACGATCCAGTAGGACTGCAGCGCCGGGATCAGCGGCGCGGCCTGCGCGTAGAGCACCGTGCCGGACAGGAAGAGCAGCAGCACCACCGGCAGCATCAGGAATCCGCCGAGCCCGCGCAGCTGCGTCGGGGTCGCGTCGCGACGAGCGGTGCGCGTCTGCCGGAGCAGCACGACCAGCCAGGCCAGCACGGAAGCGAGGCAGATCGCCGAGCCGAACTCGTACATGTTGCCCCACGGCACCCGGCCCGTGGCCAGACCGCGCAGCAGCAAGGAGGAGAAGTGCACCACCGCGCCGAGCAGCGTCATGGCGACGGCCATACCGCCGAGCCGCTCGGAGAACGGCCGCTTCTCCGGGGTCGGCACGTGCCCAACGACCAGCGTCGAGTCGGAATCCCCGCTGCCTGAACCGACCAGAGCCGACTCGCGTTTGCGCGCGACCTCCCCGATGCGCCCTTGGGAGAACTCCGCGAAGTACAGCAGCATCGCGAGGATGTAGACCACCACGGAAGTGGCGTAGGCCATGTCGCTGTAGATCGACAGCGTCTGGTTGACCGGCATCAGCTCTTCCTTTCGCGCGCGGGGCCAGCGACCGCGCGGGACTTCGGCGAGTGGTCGACATCCGTGCCGAGGAGGTCAGCGGCGAGCCTGGTGAACTCCTCGCCGTACCCGGCCTGATCGGTGCGGGCGAGTCCGCCGACCTCGACAACGGTACGCACTGAACCGGATCCGTCCGGGTCTGGGTGCGGCACGGCGCGGACCCAAACCCGGCGCCGCTTGATCATCAGCGAGGTGCTGATGCCGAAGATGATCAGGATGGCGAACAGGAGCACCCACGACTGGAACGGGTCGTGCGACACCTGCAGGTTGGCCCAGCGCTCGACGCCGTCGAAGTGGACCGTGGTGCCGTCATCGAGGCGGATCTCCTCGCCGACGCGCAGGTTCTCGCGGGCCACCCGCTGGAGCCTGCCCTGGTCCACCATGGACTGGTCCACGCCGAAGATCGACTGGCCACGACCGGAGTCGAGTCCGAGGTCGCCGCGCAGCACGTCGACGGCCACGGCCGGGTCGTTCAGGGCCGGGAAGCTCGAACTGAGGATGGCGCCGTCGAAGGACGCGGTGGGCGCGAACAGGCCGGTCACGGCGAGCTGCTTCTGGCGGCGCTCCGCATCGTCGAGCACGCCGGGCGGGTCAAACTTGGTCGCGCCCTGGGAGAGCATCGTCTGCGGAACGGCCGGCTGCCACTGGATGACGCTGGTGCGCTTCTGCCCGTCCGGGAAGGTGACGGTGAAGCGCGGCGCGTAGCCGTTGCCGGTCAGGTAGATGCGGTCGCCCGCGGTGCGCAGCGGGTGGTTGACCTGCAGTAGGTATGGCTGCCACTTGTTGGAGGCCAGGTCGTCCTCGGACTGGTACTCCATGTCCACCCGGTAGTCACCGACCTGCCCGTTGGGCTGGTAGTCGATGTCGAAGTCCTTGACGCGCACGCAGAACGGGCTGAGCTGGGTGCCGTCGACGTTGAGACCCGCGCGGAAGGAGTCGTAGTTGTAGGTACCGGAGTTGCAGAACTCGGAGCCGTCGGCCACCACGATGACCTGGCCCTCGTAGCCGTAGAGCTTGCCGCCCGCGATGCCGACCAGCAGGCCCACCAGGGCGAAGTGGAAGACGAGGTTGCCGATCTCGCGCAGGAAACCGCGTTCCGCGCTGATCGACTTCGCGCCGTCGTCCTCCTCCCGCTCGACCATCCGCCACCCGCGGAGCCGGGTGCGGGTCGCGGCCATGACCTCGTCGACCGAGGAGTGGAGGGTGGCCTTCTCGTGGTGCGGCATCCGGGAGAGGTTGCGCGGTGTGCGCACCGGCTTGCTACGCCACTGCTTGTAGTACTCGTAGCAGCGCGGCAGCAGGCAGCCGATCAGGGAGATGAACAGCAGCACGTAGATGGAGGCGAACCAGACGGAGCTGAAGACCTCGAAGGCACCGATCTTGTCCAGGATCGGCGCGAGCTTCGGGTATTCGGCGAAGTACTTGTCCACTTCGGCCTGGTTCAGCGAGCGCTGCGGGATCAGCGCGCCCGGCAGCGCGGCCAGGGCGAGCAGGAACAGCAGCACCAGCGCGGTGCGCATGGACGTCAGCCCGCGCCAGGTGTTGCGCAGGAACGCCAGCGCCGCGATCAGGGGTCCGCGCATCAGAGGATCGTCTCGTATCCGGCGATCGGGCCACGGAGCAAGGCGATCAAATCTCCCCACAAACCGGTGACGAGCAGCAGGCCGACCACGACCAGCAACACCCCACCTGCGATCTGGATGACACGTCCGTTCCGGCGCAGCCAGTCCGCGCTGTGCAGCGCCCACCGGGCGCCGAGGGCCAGCAGCACGAACGGCAGGCCCAGGCCCAGGCAGTACGCGGCGATCAGCAGGACGCCGCGGACCACAGTGCCGGTCGAACCGTCGGTGGCAATGGCGATGGAAGTCACCCCGGTCAGGGTCGGCCCGAGGCACGGGGTCCAACCGAGGCCGAACACCGCGCCGAGCAGCGGAGCGCCCCAGATACCGGCACGCGGTACCCGGTGGATGCGCACATCGCGCTGCAGCGCGGGCACCAGCCCGATGAACACCAGTCCCATCGCGACGGTGACCACACCACCGATGCGCTGCAGCAAGAGCTCGTTGGCCAGGAGCGCATCGGACAGGCCGAGCAGCAGCAGCGTTCCGGAGGCGAAAACGACGGTGAACCCGGCGACGAACAGCAGCGCCGCCCCGGCGACCCGCCAACGGCCGCGCCGCGACCCGTCGGCCTCGGTCGCGTCCACGGGCGGGGTTTCAGCGCCGACGACTCCCGCCAGGTAGGCGAGGTAGCCCGGCACCAGCGGCACCACGCAGGGCGAAGCGAAGCTGATCGCCCCGGCCAGCACCGCGAGAGCCGCCGCGAACAGCAGCGGTCCGGACGCGGCGAGGTCAGTGGGGTTCACACCTCGAGGGTAGGAAAGTCAAGACCACCGCGATGCACCGGGCTCGGTGAACCGGCCCACGTCGTCCCTGGTGGCAGGCCTAAGCAGGGGGAAATCACCCCGCCAGGGCCATTGGTCCCGCTTTTTCGGGACCCTCAACCCCACCTGCTCAACCCAAGAGATGAGTCTCACACCCGCACGACCACCAGACCACAGTTTCAATTGAAACTGTAAATCCCACCCACGGCGATTCACAGCTTCCATTGAGCCTTTTCATCCTGTCTGGCCCGTGACCGCGAAGTACGACCAGCACCGCGCGGCGAGGGCCGCATGCGCCGAAGGCGCATAGCCCACCCTCGCAACCGGCACCGGCCGCGGGTGCTCAGCGTTCGCCTGGCGAGGACAGCCCTGACGCAACGTATTGGCGCATACACAAGTCAGGGCACCCGCGGACCAGCGGACGCTGAGGTTCCGCTACCCGCACCGCCACGCAAAACGAGGATGGGAAAAACCTCATTGAAACTGCGGATGTCCAGCAGCAGGGCTCAGGGCTTCTCGGCTGCGACCTTCTGGACCTCGGGGAGCAGTTCGCTCTCCAGCATTTCCGTCAGGAAGACCGCTGCAACGCGGTGCTGGCGGTCGAGGATGATCGTCGCCGGGACCGTGCTGCGCGGGAACTGGCGCAGCGCGAGCAGCGAACGGCCCGACGGGTCGAAGATCGACGGGTAGGTCAGCCCGCGGTCGCGGTGGAAGTCCGCTGCCGCCGACTGGCTGTCGCGCACGTTGATCCCGAGCACTTGCACGCCCTGGGGACCGGCCTTGTCCTGCACGGCCTGCAGGTCGTCGGCCTCGGACCGGCACGGCCCGCACCACGAACCCCAGATGTTGAGCACCACGACCTGCCCTTCGAAGTCGTCGATGCCCACCTGCTTGCCCGGCTCCAGCAAGCTGTCCCCGGACAGCCCGGAAACCCGGCCGCGCTCGTCCGGCGCGTAGAAGAGGCGGGTCTGCCCACCCGGCGAGACGAAGGTGAACTCGCCACCGGTGGCCACCGCGTCCTCGCCCTGGGTCGCGCACCCGGCGACCAGCGCCAACGTCGCCGCGACCAGGCCCAGGCGTACCAACAGCTTCTTCATGCCCCTGTCACCTTCGGATCAGTCGCCCCGGCGGGCTCCACGTAGGCTATGCGCACGAGCGCCTCGCCGCGGAAGACCAGGCTGGTCAACGAGGCCAGCGAGCACTGGCGCCGCCGCGGGTCGTGCCACATCGGCTTGCCCTCCAGGAACCGACGCAGCGTCCAGATCGGCAGCTGGTGCGACACGCACACCGCTTCGTGCCCGGCCGCGGCCGCGCGAGCGCGGTGGGCGGCGCCGAGCATGCGGTGCGCGATCTCCAGGTAGGGCTCGCCCCACGACGGACGCAGCGGGTTCCAGAGCTTCCGCCAGTGCTTCGGCGAGCTCAGCGCGCCGTCGCCGACCGACACCTTCAGGCCTTCGAAACGGTTTTCCGACTCGATGAGCCGCTCGTCGGTGGCCACGTCGGTCTGGAAAGTCGCGCCGATCGGCTCGGCGGTCTGCTGCGCCCGCTGCAGGGGCGAGGCGACCACGTGGACGACGTCGCGCCCAGCCAGGAACTCGGCGACGAGCTTCGCCTGCTGCTCGCCGCGATCCGACAGGCGGTAACCGGGCAGCCGGCCGTAGAGGATCCCCTCCGGGTTGTGCACCTCGCCGTGGCGCATGAAGTGCACGACGGTCCGCCGTTCCGCCTCCCCGCGATTCACAGTGGTGGTTGCGTCCGGATCGATCTTGCGTTTCGCGGTTTCTTGTGGCCGGGTTGCGTCACGGTCCCCTGAGGTGCGGTTGCGCAGGGCTGGGGTTGGCACAGGGTCGCTCATGCGGTCGCCTCCGGCGCGGTGGCGGCAGCGCGGGCGGCGTGCGGCAGGGCGTCAGCGATCGTCTCGAATGCCGCTTCGTCCATCGCCGCGTTCACGAACCACGACTCGAAGGCGCTCGGCGGGGCGTAGACACCGCGGTCGAGCAGCTCGTGGAAGAACGGCGGGAATCGCCAGGTCTGCTGGGCCTGCGCCTGCTCGTAGTTGTGCACCGGGTTCTCGCTGAAGAAGACGCTGACCATGTTGGCCGCGTAAGCGATCTGGTGCGGCACGCCCTCAGCGGTCAGCGCCGAGCCGAGCAGGTCGCCCAGCCGCTTGCTGTTGCGGTCCAGCGCCGCGTACGTGTCGTCGTTGGCAGCCCGCAGGTTCGCCAGGCCGGAGGCCACCGCAACGGGGTTCCCGGACAGCGTGCCCGCCTGGTAGACCGGCCCGGACGGGGCGAGGCGCGCCATCACGTCGGAGCGGCCGCCGAAGGCAGCGGCGGGCAGCCCGCCAGACATCACCTTGCCGAAGGTGTAGAGGTCACCGGCCACGCCGTCGACCCCGAACCAGCCCGCGCGGGAAACCCGGAAGCCGGTCATGACCTCGTCCATGATCAGCAGCGCACCGGCGGCGCGGGTGATCTCCCGCAGCCCCTCGTTGAAGCCCGGCAGCGGCGCGACGGTGCCCATGTTGCCCGCCGCGGCCTCAGTGATCACGCAGGCGATCTCGTCGCCCCGCTCCGCGAAGACCTGCCGCAACGCCTCGAGATCGTTGTAGGGCAGGACGATCGTGTCGGCGGCCTGCGCGCCGGTGACGCCCGGCGAGGTCGGCAGACCCAGCGTCGCCACCCCGGACCCGGCGCTGGCCAGCAGCGCGTCGACGTGACCGTGGTAGCAGCCGGCGAACTTGACGATCTTCTGGCGTCCGGTGAACCCGCGGGCCAGCCGGACGGCGCTCATCGTCGCCTCGGTGCCCGAGTTGACCAGCCGGACCTGCTCGACCGGCTCGACGCGGTCGATGATCTCCTGCGCGAGGTCGATCTCACCGGCACCGGGGGTGCCGAAGGAGAGGCCGTGCGACGCGGTCTCCTGCACGGCGCGGACCACGTCGGGGTGCGCGTGCCCGTTGATCATCGGGCCCCAGGAGGACACCAGGTCGACGTAGCGGTTGTCGTCGGCGTCCCACAGGTAGGCGCCTTCACCGCGAACCATGAACCGGGGCGTGCCGCCGACCGAGTGGAAGGCGCGGACCGGCGAGTTGACGCCGCCCGGCGTCACCTCCTGCGCGCGGTCGAACAGCTGCCGCGACCGCGGAGCCGGATCGTGGTTCGGATTCGATGCGGGGTTCGCAGAAGCTGTCACGCACCCAGTCTGACAGGCGCAATTCCGTGGCCGGTCGCACCCCGACTAGCGCGCACGTGCGCGCACGGCCAGCGCCACCTGGCGGATCGCGTCGAGGAGCAGCAAACCGGCGAAGGTCGCCGCGGCGACCGCCGACGCCAGCCAGCTCCCGAGCGACCGGGTGACCACGTCGGTCGCCCCTTCCGGACCGGGCAGGTAGATCGTCACCGTGCCGTGCTGCCACGCCCACCAACCGGCCACCACCAGCGCCACGGCCACGGCCAGCTCGATCCCGGCCACGGCCGCCCGCCAGGGCTGGTTCAACCCGCCCCGCGGCTCTTCGCTCTCGAGGCTCTCGGCGCTGAACTTCGGCCCATCCGCAGGCCACGGTTCCGGAGTGGTCACGCAAAGAAGCGTCTCACGACCCACCGCACACCCGGGCCACCCGCCCACCGATGGATCCGCAAGTTCAATTGGAAATCGGACGTCCAATTTCCATTGAAATCGCGTGATGGCGGCGTGTTGGGGCACGACACACCGAGACCTGAGGCCACCGGGGCTACTTCTCCACGAGCCGGGTCAAGGCGGCGGCCAGAGCGCCGGGTTCCTTCGCCCAGGCCAGGACGACCTTGTCGTCGTCGATGCGCAGTGGCACCTCGCCCGTCCCCTTCGGGACCGTCCAGCTTCCGCCGAGCACCCGCGCGCCCACCGGCGCACCCACGTCGGTCACCGCCGCGATGCGGCTGACCTCGATCTCCTCGCGCCCCAGCACGAGTTCCGCAGGCGTCAGCCGCACCGAGACCAGGCGACGGCGGCCGTGCACCCACACCGCCGCCGCGACCGCGAACAGCCCGCCGAGCAGGCCCCACATCCACGCGTTCACCGGGCCCGGCGTCAACGCCTCGACGCCGAACCCCAGCAGTGCGAAGGCCGGACCCCAGAGCACCGGCCACCAGCTGCTACCGCGTTCGGAGTACAGCACTGGCCCGCTCATCGCTCACCCGTCAACCATTCCGTGCTCGGCCGCCGCCACATCAACACCGCCGCCGTTCCTCCCAGGACGAGCAGGATCGTGTGCACGCTGAACACCGCACCGGACCCCAGTACGAGTACCAGGTGCACCAGTGCGAACGCGGTCAACGCCATCCGCGCCCACGAATGCCGCTTGAACACCGCCGCGCCGAACCCGAGGTACGCCGCCGCGAGCACGACGGCGATTCCGGTGTTCGCCACGATCATCTGCTGCGCGCGGGCGGCCGCGTCCGCTGGTACCAGCTGCTGCTGCTCGCCCAGCTGCTGCACGAGCTCAGCGCGCCCGGACCACATCAGCCCGGCCTGCAGCAACAGGAGAAACGCCACCGTCCACCAGAGGACGATGGCGTAGCGAAGCGGTCGCGGTGATTCCATCAGTAAGTGCGGCGGTTGGCGTTGAAGAACCAGTTCGACGGCTTCAGGAAGACCAGCGTGATGAACGCGCCCATGGTCAGCAGTCCGAGCCCGGCCTGGCTGTAGGTCAGCACGTAGTACGACGTGGGCAGCGCGACGTTCGGCAGGTCACCGTTGAAGGTCACGCTGCCGCCGCCGATCAGGCTGACGATGGCGTTGATCAGCCAGAGCGAGGCGAAGACGGTGAGCGTGACCCGCGCCCAGTTCCGGCCAGCCCGCATCTTGAAGCCGAACAGGATCCACAGGCCGGTCAGGATCAGGAAGATCACCGTGATGAAGATGAACGTGAACAGCATGATCCCGTTGACGACCGAGGTCATCCCGTCGCTGATCTCGCTCGGCATGTCGGGATCGGTGACATCGGCCACCATGTCGTTCAGGAAGCCCTGCAGCAGCATGTAGCTCACCACGGACAGCACCGTCGCCAGCAACGGCACCACGATGGAGATCCAGAACGCGATCTCCACGGTGATCGGACGCGGAACCTGGCTCATCTCCTGCTGCGGCACGGGCGGCGCCGAGTAGGGGGTCTGCTGGTACCCGGCCTGCGGGTACTGCTGCTGCGGGTACCCGCCCTGGGGGTACTGCTGCTGCGGGAAACCACCGGAAGGCGTTCCGCCCTGCGGGTATCCGCCCTGCTGCCATGGATTTTGCGGTGAGGTCACCGGCAAACAGTAGAAACCCGGCTCGTGCGCTGTCCACTTGGTTCGGCGAAATTACCGACCCGTCATCGCTTTGAAATAGGCGTTGGCCGATCCGCCCAGCGCCAAGATCATGAAAACGATGGGCGTGACCAGGGACAACAGCAGTTCCACGTGCGATCCGCGCGGAATTGCGCCCCTTCCGCATTTTCGCCGAGAACACGATCCACAGCACCGCGCACGCCACGGAGCCGACCATCAGCACGTTGTTGATCAAAACCGGAATCACCGGGTTGGTCAGGTACTCGAGAATCTGCGCGCTTTCGCGGATCAGCCCGATCTCAACCGCGCCGCGCGAGCTGGAAGTAGTGGTTCGACAACGGCAGGTAGGCGAACACGAGCGTCGCGCCCACGGTCAGCACCTGCAGCAGCGCCAGCAATGCCGTCACGACACCACCGACCGATCCTCCGGTCAACGACGGCAGGGTCAGCACGATCCAGCCCGCGCCCACCGCCGTGATCACCACTCGCGCCCAGTTCCGGCCCTTGCGCATGAGGAACAGGAACACGATCCACAGCGCCGCGATCACCGCGACGATCGCGGTCGCCAGCACCAGTATCCCGGCGTAGACGGAGCGGGCCTGGTCCGGGCTGAGCTGCTGGCCCTGCGCCGCGGCCGCCTCCACCACCAGCTTCAGCTCGGCGTCCGAGACGAGCAGGAACGTCGTGGCGAGGATGGCGAACCCCACCACGACGCTGGCAATGCCGAACCAGAACGCGCCGTCGACCGTGCCCGGCCGCGGGTTCGTCTCCTGCGACGTCATTCGCCCAGGTTAAGAACCCGCGGCGGAAGCGACAATTCGTCAGCGCGCCGCGCGGCCCTGCCGCAGGCGCGGACCCATCTCGCGGATGAACCGGTTGCCGTCCGGCCGGAACATGAACACGATCGCGGCCGCTTCGACGACCGCCACCAGCGCCGTGAACAGCACGTCGACCCAGGTGATGGTGATCGGGGTGAGCTCATTGATCATCGCGGTGCCGAACACCGCGACGCCCAGCAGTGTGATCAGCGCGTTGAACACCCCGAACCCGCCGACCACGGTGAGCACGATCCGCGACCAGTTCCGCCCTTCCAGCATCCGCCGGGTGAGCATCAGGTACACCATCAGGATCAGCGCCTTGAGCAGGAACGCGAACATGATCCCGCTGTTGGCCGCGGTGTCGAGCTCCATCTGCCCCATGCTCGGGTCCACCGCACGCAGCTCCTCGATCAGCCGCGGCCGGTCGAGGAGCTGGATGAACGCCTGCACGCCGCCGATCAGCACAGAGCCGATCCACAACCACCGCGCCATCAGCAGCGACTGCGGTGCCTGCGGCGACTCCGGTTCCGGCACCGGACGGCCGAACGCGTCCATTCGCTGCCCCAGATCCGTCATGCTCGAGCGTCCCGCAGCCACTGCGCAGCCTCGACGGCCCAGTAAGTGAGGACGATGTCCGCGCCCGCCCGCCGGATCGAGGTCAGCGACTCCAGCACGGTCCGCTTCCGGTCCAGCCAGCCGTTGGCCACCGCGGCCTCGATCATCGAGTACTCGCCGGACACCTGGTAGGCGGCCACCGGAACGTCGGCCACGCCCGCGACGTCGCGCAGCACGTCCAGGTACGACATCGCCGGCTTGACCATCACCATGTCGGCGCCTTCGGCCAGGTCCAGGTCGACCTCCCGCAGCGCTTCGCGGCCGTTGGCCGGGTCCTGCTGGTAGGTGTTGCGGTCGCCCTGCAGCTGCGAGTCGACGGCGTCCCGGAACGGCCCGTAGAACGCCGAGGCGTACTTCGCCGAGTAGGCCAGGATCGAGGTGTCGCCGTAGCCGGTCGCGTCCAGCGAGTCGCGGATGACGCCGATCTGGCCGTCCATCATTCCGCTGGGGCCGACCACGTGCGCCCCGGACTGGGCCTGCACCACGGCCATCTCGCCGTAGATCTGCAGCGTGCTGTCGTTGTCGACGGTGCCGTTCTCGTCCAGCACGCCGCAGTGGCCGTGGTCGGTGAACTCGTCCAGGCACAGGTCGGCCATCAGCACGGTGTCGTCACCGAGCTCGGCGCGCAGGTCGCGCAGCGCGACGTTGAGGATGCCGTCCGGGTCGACCGCCCCGGAGCCCATCGCGTCCCGCTCGGCGGGCACGCCGAAGAGCATCAGCCCGCCGACTCCGGCGCTGACCGCGTCCACGGCGGCCTTGCGCAGCGATTCGCGGGTGTGCTGCACGACGCCCGGCATCGACGGGATCGGCACGGGCTGGCCAACGCCCTCGCGCACGAACATCGGCAGCACCAGGTGCCGCGGCTCCACGGAGGTCTCTGAAACGAGCCGGCGCAGTGCCGGGGTGCGGCGAAGCCGGCGCGGACGGTGCGAGGGATACATGCAGCGGCTCCCCAAGAAGGTTCGACGGGGTGACAACCCCGAGCGTAACTACCCCGACGAACCGGACCCCGAAGGGCTCAGCCTGACAACCGCCCAGCCTTGATCCCGTCCAAGAACCCGGCGAACGTCTCCGAGCCGAAGACCAACGCAGGCCCGTCAGGATCCTTCGAATCCCGAACCGCAGTGGCAGCGGATAAGCACGCGACCTCGACGCAGTTGTTCGCCCCGTTCTGGTTTCGGCTGCTCCGCCGCCATGTCACGGGAAGTTCGGACGCGCGCACCACTTCGACCACTCCAGAGGATGGGGTTCGGACCTAGCTCGTTTGAGCATCTCCAGCGACTCAGCCGAAGGCAGCGCCGCCCGATGTGCTCGGTCGAACTTCAGAGCTCTGTATGCGGCGGTCCATCAAAGAAGTCGGAGTCAGCGATCCGGATCGCAGGCGAGGATCCGACGCGGGTCGATTCGTAGCGTCCTGTCCGTCGGGGGCTGGAAACGCCGAAGGGCGCCTTCGACCGAGGTCGAAGGCGCCCTTCGGGTCAGCTCGTCAGCTGCGGCGGGCTCGCTTGGCCTTGCGCGGGGGCGGCAGGGCGCCTTCGGCGCGCAGCCGGGCCGCGTGCTCTGCCAGGGCGTCCACCAGGTCCTCGACGCGCGGGACCTCCGGCTGGACGTCGACCCGCAGGCCGAACTCCTTGGCCGTCTCCGCCGTGTTCGGGCCGATGCAGGCCACCAGCGTACGGGCGTGCGGCTTGCCCGCGATGCCGACCAGGTTGCGGACCGTGGACGACGAGGTGAAGCACACCGCGTCGAACCCGCCCGTCTTGATCATCTCGCGGGTCTCGGCGGGCGGCGGCGCGGCGCGGACGGTGCGGTAGGCCGTCACGTCGTCGACCTCCCAGCCGCGCTCGCGCAGCCCGGCCGACAGCGTCTCGGTGGCGATGTCCGCGCGCGGCAGCAGCACCCGGTCGACCGGGTCCAGGATGTCGTCGTGCGGTGGGAAGTCCTGCAGCAGGCCTTCGCTGGACTGGTCACCGGAGGGCAGCAGCTCCGGAATGATCCCGAATTCGCGCACCCGCTCCGCGGTGGACTCGCCGACGCAGGCGATCTTCACGCCGGAGAACGCACGGGCGTCCAGACCGAACTCGCCGAACTTCTCCCACACCGCCTTGACGGCGTTGGCCGAGGTGAACACCACCCACTGGTAGCGGCCGTCGACCAGGCCCTTGACCGCGCGCTCCATCTGCGCGGGGCTGCGCGGCGGCTCCACGGAGATCGTCGGCACCTCGTGCGAGACGGCGCCGTGCGACCACAGGCGCTCGCTCATCACGCCGGCCTGCTCCTTGGTGCGCGGCACCAGGACCTTCCAGCCGTACAGGGCGCGGGACTCCCACCAGGACAGCTTGCTGCGCTCGGACACGACCCCGCCGATGGTCACCACCAGGTGGCCTTGCAACTCACCTGCGTCGGCGGCCAGCGAGGCCAGCGTCGTGTCGATCGTGCGCTGCTGCACCGTGGTGCCGGAGGCGGTCACCGCGACCGGCGTGGTCGCGGCCTTGCCGTGCTCGACCAGTCGGGACGCGGCTTCGGCCAGGTGGCTGCCGGTGGTGTGCAGCACCAGCGCGCCGGGTGAGGCGGCCAGGGCCGCCCAGTCCACGTCGCCGCGGACGTCCACCTCGGTGTGCGCAGCGCCGAGCGCGACACCGGCGTAAGCCGGAACCGCGCTGCCACCAGCGACACCCGGAACCACGTCGAACGCGGCACCGGTCTTGGCGGCCTCCTGGACCTCGCGGACCACCGCGTCGGCGGTCAGCGGGTCACCGGCGACCAGGCGCACCACGCTGCGTCCGGTGGACGCCTCGTTGGCCAGGTCCTTTGCCACGTCGGCCGGGTCACCCACGGCGGGGCGCACTTCGGCACCGTCCGCGGCCAGGCCGACGATGTCAGCGGGAACGTCCGGGTCGGTCACCAGCAGGGCGGCGCGGGTGATCGCATCCCGGGCCCGAACGGTGAGCAACCCGGCGTCACCGGGTCCGGAGCCCACGAATGCAATCCGTCCGGGGTTCTTGCGTGCTCGGGTCATCAGGGCACTCCCCATCAACTACTGCTCGGGCCGCTGAGCAGTGCGGCTCGAGCTTCGATCAGCTGGGCGGCCAATTCACGGCCCAGCTGGTCAGCGGCGGTCGTCTCACCAGTGGCGGAGGCGCGGACCAACCGAGCGTCGTCGGCCGCTACCACCCCGCGCAGGGACAGCCGCAGCGCCACGCGCCCGTCCTCGTCGAGGTCCTCCACCACTTCGGCCAGCGCGCCGACCGGCGCGCTACAGCCCGCTTCGAGCGCGTTCAACATGCCGCGCTCGGCGGCCGCCGCGGCGCGGCTGGCCTGATCGTCCAAAACGGACTGCAGCAGGTGCTCGGTGTCCACGTCGTCGACGCGGCATTCCACTGCGAGCGCGCCCTGAGCGGGCGCGGGCAGCATCTGCAGTGGATCGAGCGTTTCCGTGATCACCTCGAGCCGGCCCACGCGGGCCAGGCCGGCGCGGGCGAGGACGACGGCGTCCAGCTCGCCGTCGGTCACCTTGCGCAGGCGGGTGTCCACATTGCCGCGGATGCTGCGCACCTCCAGTCCCAGGCCGAGGGCCCGGAGCTGGGTGGCGCGTCGCGGCGAACCGGTGCCCACAACGGAGCCCGGGGGCAATTCGCCGAGCGTCAGACCGTCCCGTGCCACCAGCGCGTCCCGCGGGTCCTCCCGGAGCGGGACAGCAGCCAGCGACAACCGGGGGTCCGGTTCGGTCGGCAGGTCCTTGAAGGAGTGCACCGCGACGTCCACCTCGTTGTTGGCCAGCGCTTCGCGCAGGGCCGAGGTGAACACGCCCACGCCGATCTCGGCGATCGGCGCCATCGACAGGTCGCCGGGCGTTTTCACGGAAACCAGCTGGGTCGGGTAACCCGCCTTCTCCAGCTGCTCGGCGACCTGCGAGCTCTGCGCCATCGCGAGAGCGCTGCCGCGGGTGCCGATGCGGAGGGTCTTGTTCAACGGTCCTCCCCGTCTTGTCCCTCTCGATCGCGCATCCGTGCCTGTGCGACGGTGGTCCCGGGCAGGCCTTCATCGGCCTGCGGGGCACCGAGCACCGCGGTGGTCTGCGGATCGAGTTCGAAGAGTTCTCGAAGTGCGTCGGCGTAACCGGCTCCGCCCGGCACCGACGCCAGTTCCTTGACCCGGACCGTGGGGGCGTGCAGCAGCTTGTCCACCACGCGGCGGACGGTGCGCGCCAGTTCGTCGCGCACGCCGCCGTCGAGCTCGGGCAGGCGCGAGTCCAGCCGCAGCAGCTCGCTGTCCACCACCTCGGCGGCGCGCTTGCGCAGCGCGGTCACGGTCGGGGTCACTTCTGCCGAGCGCTGCGCGGCGAGGTAGCCGCGCAGTTCCTCGGCGACGATCTGAGCGGCGCGCTCGGATTCGTTGCCGCCCTGCCGGTCGGCGAGCCGCTGCTGCAGGCTCTCCAGGTCGACGACGGTGACGCCGGGCAGCTCGGCCACGTCGGCGTCGATGTCGCGGGGCAGTCCGAGGTCGCAGCACAGCAGCGGCCGCTCGTCGCGCTCCGCCAGCGCGGCGGAGACCACGTCTGAGGTCACCACGGCACCGATCGCACCGGTGCAGGCCACCAGCAGGTCGGTCGCGGCGATCGCGCCGGAGAGGTCGCTGAGGTCCGCGATGCGCGCGTCGACGCCGTCGGCGCGCAGCGACTCGACCAGCCGCTCGCCGTTGGCAGGCGTGCGGTTGGCGATCACGACCTCGCCGATGCCTACGCGCTTGAGCTGCGCGGCGGCCAAGCCGCCCATCGAGCCCGCTCCGACGATCAGCGCGCTGCGCCCGGCCAGGCCGTCCAGCGCCACCTCGGCGTCGGCGAGCGCCTCGGAGACCACCGACGCGCCTTCAGCATCGATTCCGGTCTCGCTGTGCACCCGCTTGCCGACGCGCAGCGCCTGCTGGGCCAGCTCGTGCAGCGTCTTGCCGACGGTGCCGTTCTCGTCCGCGGTGCCGTAGGCCTGCCGCAGCTGGCCGAGGATCTGCGCCTCGCCGACGACCATCGAGTCCAGCCCGGCTGCAACCGAGAACAGGTGCTCGACGGCAGCGCCGGCGTAGTAGACGTAGAGGTGGTCGGACAGCTCGCGGAAGTCCTCGCCGGAGTGCCTGGTCAGCACCGAGCTGACGTCGTCCAGGCCGCCGTGGAAGGTCTCCGCGATCGCGTACACCTCGACCCGGTTGCAGGTCGAGATCACGAAGGCCTCGCACACGTGGTCCTGCTGCAGCAGTTCGTCGAGGATCTTGCGGACTTCGTCGCCGCTGATCGAGACCCGCTCCAGCACCCGGACCGGGGCGCTGCGATGGGAAATCCCGACGGTGAGCAGGTTCACAGCCGTTCCACCATCCTGTTCGCCGATTCGACCTCGCCTGACACCTGTTCGCCGGTGGTCCCCGGCGGCCCCAGGTCCGCACCGTCCACTTCGGACTGCGCGGCTGCTTCCTGCTGGCGCCGGGCCACGTGGAACGACAGGATCTGCATCTCCACCGCCAGGTCGACCTTGCGGACTTCGACGTCCTCGGGGACCTGCAGCACGACCGGCGCGAAGTTCAGGATGCACGAGACGCCACCGGCGACCAAACGGTCGCAGACCTCCTGGGCGCCCTGCACGGGCGTGGCAATCACGCCGATGGTGACCTCCCGCTCGGAGCAGACCTCGACGATGTCGTCGATGTGGCTCACGGGGATGCCGCCGACCGGCACGCCGACCAGATCGGGGTCCAGGTCGAACAGCGCCGACACCGGGAAGCCGCGACCCGGGAAGCCGCCGTAGTTGGCCAGCGCGTGGCCGAGGTTGCCGATGCCGACCACCGCGACGCTGTGCTTGCGGGTCAGGCCGAGGGTGCGCTCTATCTGCCCGATGAGCACAGCAACCTCGTAGCCGACACCGCGAGTGCCGTAGGAGCCGATGTAGGACAGGTCTTTGCGGAGCTTCGCGGAGTTGACACCCGCTGCGGCGGCCAACTCGTCGCTGGAGACCGTGGTGATGTCCTGCTCGGACAGGCCGGACAGGGCCCGCAGGTAGACCGCGAGGCGGGCGACGGCGGCTTCCGGGATCGCGCGGGCTCGCTCCCGAGCCGCGGGCACCTCGACCGACTGCTTGGACTCGACCCGGGAATCGGCCTCGGCCTGCCCGTCTCCGTCCTGCACGTCCGCTCCGTGGGCCGTCACGCTGGATCTCCCTCGCCCTGCTCGCTCACCTGTCCACCCGCCGCTCCGCCGCGAGTGGCTGTCGTGGTCGTCGACTTCCCGACTCATCCGCAGGCGGGGAGCACCGACACCGACCGGGTTTGCTCCTCGGCGGCATCGGCCCGGGTCCGCGGACGGCACCTGGTCGGCTGATCCGCACCGGAGTTCCGGCGGTCGGACCCCTACACCGTAACCACTTGTGAACGCATGCACAAAGTCGTCGCGGTCGTATCGGCCCGGAGGCGCAAACCTTCCCCGCCATCATTGCCGATAGCCCCCCGACGTGCCAAAACGCGTGGTCCAGGGCACGTGACGGGCGTCGCGCCGAGCGAGATCGCTTTCAGCCGGTCAGGGCGCGGCGGAAGCGCTCCTCCTCGACCCGCCAGAAGCCGTGCTCGTCGCCGTCGATCAAGATCACCGGGACCCGGTCACCGTACTCAGCGCGCAGTTCCGGGTCGGCGTCGACGTCCTGTGCAGACCACGTGGTGCCGAGCTCAGCGCAGATCCGGCGCACGTCGGCGATCGCGTCGTCGCACGCGTGGCAGCCATCGCGGGTCATCACGGTCACTTGGTGCATACCGCCGCTCCAGGGAGAGATTCGAGCCGATTTCCAGGGCTTCACGGTACCCAGCCGGACACCTCGGACCGTGCGGCAAATATCGCTGGTCAAGTGTCCAAAATCACCCCTTGGAGCGAGCGGGGGAGACACGATCGGACACGTTGCGTGACGTCACGATCACCGCGTTGCACTACCTACTTCTGAGTAACAACACGTATGCTGCTGCTCCAACGCCCACGCCCCCGGCGCAGCCCAGATGCGCCTGGGACCCGAACGAGCGACCCGAAACCGCCACGAACGACTGCTCGCTCGGCCCCCGGAGGCGGGTGTCCGCAGGACACCGCGACATGACGCCGGACCTGGTGCGTCTCCCCCGAGCACCGGGAACCGGCCCGCCAACGAAGGCAGGAGGTCGCAAGAGATGAGCAGCCCCAACGCGCTCGCACCCCCCGCCCCGGAAGTCGCCCGCCGCGTCGAGACCCCGCTCGCCCCGATATCGGGCAACTGGGCCTACGTCAGCGCAGCTCAGCAGGGCGACAACGACGCCTTCGGGCGCCTCTACGACGAGTACTCCCAGACCATCTACCGCTACGTGCTGTTCCGGGTCAGCGACCACTGCCTGGCCGAGGACATCACCAGCGAGACCTTCCTGCGCGCCCTGCGCCGGATCGCCTCGATCAGCTACCAGGGCCGCGACGTGGCCGCCTGGTTCATCACCATCGCTAAGAACCTGATCCTCGACCACATCAAGTCCAGCCGGTACCGGCTCGAGATTCCCACCTCGGACTGGACCGACAACCTCCCGACCCACCGCGTGCCCTTCGGTCCCGAGCAGCACGTGCTCACCGAGGCCACCCACCACGAGCTGCTGCGCTGCGTCCGTCAGCTCAATCCCGACCAGCGGGAATGCATCCGACTGCGGTTCCTGCAGGGCCTGTCGGTCACCGAGACCGCGGTCGCGATGCAGCGCAACGAGGGGGCTGTGAAGGCACTGCAGCACCGGGCGATCCGCCGCTTGGCGCAGCTGCTGCCGGACGATCTTCGCTGAACCGTTGCCGCGCCTGCCGGAGGTGCGCAAAGGTGGTTGCCGACAGGCTCTAAGCTAGAAGCCTGCTGAGCCGAACGGCCCAGGGTCGGCCAGACCAGGAACTTTCGCACGAACACTCCGGAGGACCCCAGGGAGGCGCGGCGGTGCCGACACGTCAGGGCTCGGCCGATGGCGCGGAGCAGCGCGGCCTGCCCACGACCGGGCAGGTCGACAGCGCGAAGGTGGCCGGTCGCGCTTCAGCGGAAGCCGCCGTCGCCGCGGCCCCCGGCCCGGACGGCTCGCTGGCCACTCCGCCCGATCTCACCGCGGCGGCGTTCTTCGACGTCGACAACACGATGATGATGGGCGCCTCGCTGTTCCACTTCGCCCGCGGACTGGCCGCCCGCAAGTTCCTCACCGCCACCGACCTCGCCGGGTTCGCCTGGCAGCAGCTGAAGTTCCGGGTCGGCGGCCAGGAGAACCACCAGGACATGCAGGCCAGCCGCGAGCAGGCGCTGTCGTTCGTGGCCGGCCGCAAGGTCTCCGAGCTGGTGGAGCTCAGCGAGGAGATCTACGACGAGCTGATGGCCGACCGGATCTGGGCGGGCACCCGGGCGCTGGCGCAGATGCACCTCGACGCCGGGCAGCGGGTGTGGCTGGTGACCGCGACGCCGGTCGAGCTGGCGCAGATCATCGCGCGCCGCCTCGGCCTGACCGGCGCGCTGGGCACGGTCGCGGAGAGCGAGAACGGCGTCTACACCGGGCGACTGGTCGGCGAGATGCTGCACGGGCGGGCCAAGGCGCACGCGGTGCGCGCGCTGGCGGCCAGCGAGGGCTTGGACCTGCGCCGCTGCACGGCGTACTCGGACTCGGCCAACGACATCCCGATGCTGTCGGTGGTCGGCACGGCGGTGGCGGTGAACCCGGACCAGCGGCTGCGCGACATCGCCCGCGCCCGCGACTGGGAAGTCCGCGACTTCCGCACCGGCCGCAAGGCCGCGCGCATCGGGCTGAACTCGATGCTCGGCGCCAGCGCCATCGCCGGCGCGATCGCAGCGGGCCTGGCCTACCGCCGCCGCGACCGCTCCTGACCACCCGCGATCTCCGCGATTTCAATCGCGTCGGGCCGACGGCGTCACTGGGCGGCGATGATGTCGACCATCCACGTGATGCCGAAGCGGTCGGTGCACATGCCGAAGACATCGCCCCACATCTGCTTCTCGAGCGGGACCGCGACGATGCCGTCCGTCGAGAGCTTCTCCCAGTAGCCGCGCAGTTCCGCGTCGTCGTCGCCGCTGAGGCTCACCGAGATGTTGTTGCCGGGCTTGTGCTCCGTGCCCGCTGGGACGTCCGCCGCCATCAGCGCGAAGCCGCGGTCGTTCTCCAGCATCGCGTGCATGATCTTGTCGGCTTCCCCCGCTTCGCCGATACCCGAGTCGCCGTAGGTGCTGGTCCGGAGGTTCCCACCGAAAACGCCCTGGTAGAACTCCATCGCCTGCTGAGCGGTTCCGTCGAAGCTGATGTACGGGTTGAGACGAGAAGACACCGGGGATCCCCCTTCGCTCGAACTCTGGGCTCTTGCAGGCTAGGCGTGCAGACCGACAGCGGCGCGCTGGAGAACTCGGGCCGGTGCGACGTCATCCCCGCCCACCGCACCGACCCGTCCGGCCGGGCGCACCCCACCCGACGCGCCCGGACGACCCGAGTTCAGGTCTGCGCGACGCGCTTGGCAGCGCTGCGGATGCGGAACGCGGTGATGATCTCCACGACGCCGACCACCACCAGCCAGGTCCCGCCGAACAGCACCAGCAGCGTGACCGAGGCAAGCGGCGACACGATCAGCACCACACCGCCCAGCGCGGTGAGGACGCCGAGGAAGATCTGCCAGCCGCGCGCGGGCATGTCGCGATCGGCTGCCGACGCGATGATCGCCGTGACGCCGCGGAACAGCCAACCGATCCCGATCCACAGACCTAGCAGCAGGATCGACTGCATCTCGCCGCGGAAGCACAGCAGTCCGAGCAGGATCGACAGCGCACCGCTGATGAACGCCAGCACGCGGATGGCGACCGAGGTGTGCGTGCCGAACGCGGCGACGATCTGCAGGACCCCGCTGACCAGCAGGTAGATGCCGAACAGCGCGCCCACCACGTGCAACGTCGCGGCCGGCCACACCAGTGCCAGCACGCCCACCACCAGAGAGCAGAGCCCGACCACCAGGATCGACTGCCACGCCATCTTCGCCAGCCGCTGCCCGAGCCGCGCGGGTTCCTCCGGAAAGACGCTCATGAACCATCCTCCGCACGGAGTCCAGGACCCCGCACTCCCGAACCCCGCGCGTCATCAATCCGGGTGGTCGCGCCCCGTTCGGGAACCACAGTTTCAATTGAAACTGTGATCCGGCGTGCCTGGGTTTTACAGTTTCAATTGAAACTGTGGTCACCCCGGATCACACCGCAGTGGAATCCTGTTGCCGGGTTCCGGATTGTTGTTCGGGGACCGAGGGGCGGGCGAGGGTGCAGAGGAGGTCGTCGTTCTCGATGGAGGCCAGGATGGTGTCGCCGGGGTGGACCTCGCCGCCGAGCAGCAGCTTGGAGATCCGGTTGTCCAGTTCGGACTGGATGGTGCGGCGCAGCGGGCGGGCGCCGAACTCCGGCTGGTAGCCGCGTTTGGTGAGCCAGCGCTTGGCGTCGTCGGTGACCTCCAGGTCCACCTCCTGCGCGCGCAGCAGCCGCTTGCTGCGGTCCAGCAGCAGCTCGACGATGTGCGACAGGTCCTCCTCGGCGAGCCGGTGGAAGATGATGATGTCGTCGATGCGGTTGAGGAACTCCGGCGCGAAGCCGAGGTGCAGGTCGTCCATCAGCTGATCGCGGATGTCCTCCACCCGGCCCTCGTGCGCGAGGATCCGCTGGGCGCCGATGTTGCTGGTCATGATCACCACGGTGTTGCGGAAGTCCACGGTGCGGCCCTGCGCGTCGGTGAGCCGGCCGTCGTCGAGCACCTGCAGCAACGCGTTGAACACGTCCCGGTGCGCCTTCTCGATCTCGTCGAACAGCAGCACGCTGTAGGGCTGGCGGCGGACCTTCTCGGTCAGCTGCCCGGCCTCCTCGTAGCCGACGTAACCGGGCGGTGCGCCGAGCAGCCGGGACACCGTGTGCCGCTCCTGGAACTCGCTCATGTCGAACCGGATCAGCCGGTGCTCGTCGCCGAAGAGCATCTCGGCCAGCGTCTTGGCCAGCTCCGTCTTGCCGACGCCGGTGGGGCCGAGGAACAGGAACGAGCCGATCGGCCGGTTCGGATCGCCCATCCCTGCCCGACTGCGTCGCACCGCCTCGGCCACCGCGGTGACCGCCTCGTCTTGGCCGACGACGCGGTCGTGCATCGCCTCCTCGAGCTTCAGCAGCCGTTCCTTCTCGCTCTCGGTCAGCTGCGAGACGGGAATGCCGGTGCGTTTGGACAGCACCTCGGCGATGTCCTGGACCGTGACGTCGGTGATGCCCTCCCGGCGCTCGACGATCCCGGCCAGCTCGCCTTCGGCGACCTCGATCTGATGTTTGAGCTCCGCGGCCCGGTCGAACTCCTCGGCCGCGACCGCCTAGTCCTTCTCCCGGTGCAGCTTGGCGATCTCGTCCTCGCGCTCGCGGGTCCCGGTGCTGCGGTGCAGCGTCCGCAGCCGCACCCGCGCGCCGGTCTGGTCGATCAGGTCGATGGCCTTGTCCGGTAGGAACCGGTCGCTGATGTAGCGGTCGGACAGCGTCGCGGCGGCGGCCAGCGCATCGTCGGTGAACCGCACGCCGTGGTGCGCTTCGTAGGAATCGCGCAGGCCTTCCAGGATCTGGATGGTCTCCTCGACGGTCGGCTCCGGAATCGTCACCGGCTGGAAACGGCGCTCCAGTGCGGCGTCCTTCTCGACGTGCCTGCGGTACTCGTCGATGGTGGTGGCGCCGACGACGTGCAGTTCTCCGCGCGCCAGGGCGGGTTTGAGGATGTTGCCCGCATCCATGCTGCCTTCGGCCGCGCCCGCGCCGACCACGGTGTGCATCTCGTCGATGAACAGGATCACCGAGCCCTCCGCCGCGCGGACCTCGTCGATGACCTTCTTCAGCCGCTGCTCGAACTCGCCGCGGTACTGCGCACCGGCCACCAGCCCGGTCAGGTCGAGCGCGACGACCCGCTTGTCCTGCAACGTTTCCGGGACGTCGCCGGAGACGATGCGCTGCGCGATGCCCTCCACGATCGCGGTCTTGCCAACGCCGGGCTCACCGATCAGCACCGGGTTGTTCTTGCTCCGCCGGGACAGGATCTCCACGGTCTGCTCGATCTCGTCGCCGCGACCGACCACGACGTCGACCTTGCCCGCGCGGGCCTCGGCGGTGAGGTCGCGGCCGTACTCGTCCAGCGTCGGGGTTTCGCTGCTCGGCGCGGCCGGGGTGCCTTCCGCCGCGGCGGAGCGCTCGACGCGGTCGCGGAGCCGGTCGGTGTTGATCTACTGCGTGTCCAGCAGCCGCACCGAAGCCGCGTCCGGATCGTCGAGCAGCGCGGCGAGGATGTGCTCCGGGCCGATGTCGGAGGCACCGACCGCCTGCGAGCGGGCGTGCGCGCTGATCAGGACCCGCTTGGCCGCCGGGGTCAGGCCGGGGTTCGCCGACGGCTGGGAGCTCTCGCCGGGCAGGATCTCGGCGATCCGCTCAGCGAGGTGGTCCGGTTCCGCCCCGGCCTGCTCCAGCAGCTTGCGCGTCGCGTCGACCTGGGTGGCGGCCCAGAGCAGGTGCTCGGTGTCCAGGTCGTCGCTGCCGTCCTGCTCGGCGCGGGCGGAGGCGCGGCGGATCAGGTCGGTGGCGGACTCGGTGAGCAGCCGTCCGATCGGCACCCGCTGCACGGCCGGCGGCGAGGTGCGCGGCGACATGCCGAAGAACCGGTTGAGCAGATCGGCGAAGGGATCCTGCGCGCCGAAGCCGGAAGGGAAGCTCATCATCCACCGCCAGAGCCTTCTAGGTCGGGAAACCTGGACGAAAGCCGCGCTCGACCACCCACGCAAAGCGCGTCTACCAGCCCAAATAGACCAACCCCGCGGCCCAGCCGCAACGCAGCGCCAACCCCCGCCCGGCCGTACAATCGCGCCGCCCCCGGGGAAGTCCGCAATTTCAATGGAAATCAGATGTCTGATTTCCATTGAAATTGCGGAAGTCGTCCACAGGCAGAGCCGGAGTTGTGGATCAGGTCAGCCGAGGAAGACGTTGGTGCGTTGGAAGAGCAAGCGATAGAGGGCCTGCTGGATGTTCTCGCGGACCTGGTCGCTGAGGCTGAACACCAGCATCGGGTCGTCCGCCGCGCCCTCCGGGTAGGACGCCGTCTCGATCGGCTCGCCGAACTCGATGTACCACTTCGACGGCAGCGGCACCGCGCCCAGCAGCCCGAAGTGCGGGAACAGCGGTGTGACCGGGAAGTACGGCACCCCGAGCAACCGGGCCAGCGGCTTGATGTCGGCCAGCTTCGGGTAGATCTCCTCGGCACCCACGATGGCGCAGGGCACGATCGGCGCCCCGGTGCGCAGCGCCGCCGAGACGAATCCGCCGCGCCCGAACCGCTGCAGCTTGTAGCGATCCTTGAACGGCTTGCCGATGCCCTTGAAGCCCTCCGGCCAGACGCCGACCAGCTCACCGTTGGTCAGCAGCCGCTCAGCGTCCGGGTTGCAGGCCAGCGTGTGCCCGGCCTTGCGGGCCAGCGCGCCGAGCACCGGCATCTGGAACACCAGGTCGGCGCCGAGCATCCGCAGGTGCCGCAAGTCCGGGTGGTGGTCGTGCAGCGCGACGGTCGTCATCAGCGCGTCCCACGGCAGCGTGCCGGAATGGTTGGCCACCACCAGCGCTCCGCTGTCCCCGGGCACGTTGTGGGTGCCGATGGCCTCCACCCGGAACCACTTGTCGTAGAACGGCCGCAGCAGCCGCAGGAAGACCTCGTCGGTCAGCTCCTCGTCGAAGCCGAACTCGTCGACCGCGTAGTCGCCGAGAAGCCGGCGGCGGGCGAAGGCGAGCACCTCGGTGACGGCGTCCTCCCAGCCGGGCTCGGTCGGCTCCGGGATTTGCTCCCGGTCCGCTGCCCGCAGCGGGATCACCTGCGCATCCGCCATCACGACTCCACATCCCGCGCGGTGCCGCGCAGCTTCATCACCAGGTCCCCGGCGCCGCGCTCGGCCGCCAGGACGGTTTCGGGGGCCACCACCGGCCGCAGGCCTCGACCGCTGACGAAGTCGTCGAACGCCTGCCGCGTGGTCCAGCGCGGGGTGAACCCGAACTGCTCTCGGAGCCTGGTCGTGTCCAGCACCCGACCGAAGTTGAGGTAGCGCAGCTGCTCGGCCGAGAAGTCGACCACCCGCGCGCTGCGGAAGAACTGCATCACCGGCAGCACCGCCGGACTCGGCAGCGGCAGTGCGATCCGACCGGCCCGCCGGATCGCCTGCGACAGCATCAGCACGCCGTCCCCGGCCACGTTGAACACCCCCGGATGCTCGCCCAGCGTCGCGCGCTCCAACACCGCCAGCGCGTCCTCGGAGTGCAGCAGCTGCAGCCGCGCGTCGAAGCCGAGCACGGTCGGCACCACCTGCAGGGCGAAGTAGCGGGTGAGCATCGCGTCGATGCGCGGGCCGATCAGGTTGCTGAACCGCAGCGTGGTGATGTCCACGTCGGAGCGCCGCCGTCCGAAGCCCCGCACGTAGCCCTCGATCTCCACCGCGTCCTTGGCGTAACCGGACGACGGCAGGTCCCTGGGCTCCATCTCCTCGGTGAACACCGCAGGATCCCGCGAACTCGACCCGTACACGGCGCACGTGGAGCGGACGACGACCTTCCGCACCTGCGGCGACTGCTGGCACGCGGCCAACAGCTGCATGGTGCCGATGACGTTCATCTCCTTCACCACGGCCCGCCCAGCGGGTCCGGAGTGGGTGTTGACCGCCGCGTGCACCACGGTGTCGACTCCAGCCCTGGCGATGACCTTGCCGATCAGGGGATTCCGGATGTCAGCCCGAACGAACTCGGTGCGCCCCATCCGCCGCAGCAGATCACGCCCGGGCTGCACGGTGTCCACACCCAGCACCCGGTCGATCGCAGGATTCGCAGCAAGCCGCGCAGCGAGGTACCCACCCAGAAAGCGACTGACCCCGGTCACCAACACGACGTTCGGGCCCATGCGACTCCCTGCACCGGAACCAATCCCACCGCGACCGATGCTACCGCCAACAGCACTACGCACAGCTACAACGAAGTAACCAGCAGAAACCCGACCCGATTCCAGGCGGGCGCGGAGGTTCCGCTACCCGCACCGCCACGCGAGAGGGCCACAACCTTCTACACACAAAAAACCGCCGCCGACAGCTGGTGTCGGCGGCGGGCGCTAGATCACTTGCCCAACTTGCGTCGCTGGACTCGCGTCTTGCGGAGCAGCTTGCGGTGCTTCTTCTTGGACATGCGCTTGCGGCGCTTCTTGATGACCGAGCCCATGCGGACTCCTTCACTCTTGACGGTTCGGACGTCTCCCGCGCCGGTACAGCCGCTATGAGCGCACCAGGCACGACCAACCCAAAACTTTACCTGCCCAGGTCCGGCGCCCTGCGGCCGTGGTCCTCGAAACGCCGCCGGGCACCGCTCGACGACCGTCGCGCAGGGCGCGCGACGATCGACTGCGGTGCCCGTCGACCTGTGTCAGCCCGCGTTGTAGTAGGCGCTCTCCAAGTAGGCGTGGACGTCCTTTTCCGCCACCCGAAATGACCGGCCGACGCGTGCTGCGGGCAGCTCGCCAGCGTGGACGAGCCGGTAGACCGTCATCTTCGACACCCGCATCAGCTTGGCGACCTCGGCGACGGTGAGGAACCGCACCTGGCCCATGTTCGGAGGTGCCTGTTGGCTGGGTTCGGAGTTCGCAGACATGCTTCACCGTGCCCTTCGGCACGTGTCGCGCCGTCGGCTTCCCCTCCGACGGAAACCTCACGCACGTGCTCTATCGAGAGTAGCGGGACGGCTGGGGAACCTGCGATGGCCGAACTACCTGAGTATTCGCCCGTCGGTCAGTCGCGGTCGTCGTGAGCCGCGCCGAGCTCCACGGACCGGTCACGAGCTGCCTCGATGGCGTCGATCAGCGCCGCCCGGACACCGTGCTTCTCCAGCTCGCGGATGCCCGCGATGGTGGTGCCGGCCGGGGAGGTGACCGCCTCGCGCAGCATCACCGGGTGCCCGCCGCCCTCACGGAGCATCGCGGCGGCGCCGACCGCCGACTGGACGATGAGGTCGGCTGCGGTGGCGCGCGGGATGCCCAGCAGGATGCCCGCGTCGATCATCGCTTCGACCAGGTAGAAGAAGTACGCCGGGCCGGAACCGGACAGCGCGGTGACCGCGTCCTGCTGGCTCTCCGGGACCCGCGCCACCTTGCCGACGCTGCCGAGCAGCTCCTCGACCAGAGCCAGGTCCGCGTCCGAGGCGTGGGCGCCGCCGGAGATGGCGCTCATGGCCTCGCCGACCAGCATCGGCGTGTTCGGCATGACCCGGACCACCGCGGTGCCTTCGGGCAACCGCCGCTCGAACAGCTTGGTGGGCAGGCCCGCGCACAGCGACACCACGAGCTTGCCGGACGGTAGGTTCGGGGCCATCTCGTCCAGCAGCGGTTCGATGTCCTGGGGCTTGACGGCGACGACGATGACGTCCGCGCGCTGCACCGCGGCGGCCACGTCCACGTGCGTGATGCCGTAGGTCTTGGTGAGCTCGGCCGCGCGGGTTGCGAACCGCTCGGTGAACAGCAGTTCCGCCGGCGCCCGTCCGGCCTTGAGCAGGCCCGTCAGCAGGGATTCCCCGATCTTTCCGGCTCCGAGTACGGCGATCGTCGTCATGCCGCTCAGGGTGCCAGAACACGCTCCGCGAACGACATCAGCCGCCCCATGACCGGTTCGCGGAGATCTCCCGAATCCCGATCACAGCAGCTACTGTGTCTGCCACCACAGCGCCCGCCACGGCCATGCGATGCAGACCGAAGGAGCTCTGACCATGTTCAGCACGATGCAGGACGGCCCCCTATCGATCGCCCGGATCCTCGAACAGGGCACCGGCCCGCACGGCGCATCAGGCCAGGTCATCACGTGGACCGGCGAGGGATCGCGGCGCCGCAGCTACGCCGACGTCGGCCGCCGGGTGGCGCAGCTCGCGCACGCGCTCCGCGGCCTCGGCATCACCGGTGACCAGCGGGTCGCCACGTTCATGTGGAACAACGCCGAGCACCTGGAGGCCTACCTCGCGGTGCCGTCGATGGGCGCCGTGCTGCACACGCTGAACATCCGGTTGTTCCCGGAACAGCTGGTCTACGTCGCCAACCACGCCGAGGACGAGGTGGTGCTGGTCGATCACACTCTGCTGCCGCTGTTCGGCAAGCTGCTCCCGGAGCTCAAGACGGTGCGGCACGTGGTCGTCGTAGGCGGCGACAAGGCCGCGCTGGAGGCTCCGCGGGGCGTCGAGGTGCACGGCTACGAGGAGTTACTGGCCGGGCATCCGATGGAGTTCGACTGGCCGGAGCTGGACGAGCGGTCGGCGGCGGCGATGTGCTACACCTCCGGCACCACGGCCAGCCCGAAGGGCGTCGTCTACTCGCACCGCTCGATCTACCTGCACTCGATGCAGGTGTGCATGACCGACGGGATGGCGTTGTCGCAGGCAGATCGCGCGCTGGCGGTCGTGCCGATGTTCCACGCGATGTCCTGGGGCCTGCCGTACGCGGCGTTCATGGTCGGCGCTTCGATCGTCATGCCGGACCGGTTCCTGCAGCCCGAGCCGCTGGCGAAGATGACCGCGGCGGAGCGCCCGACGATGGCCGCGGCGGTCCCGACGATCTGGCAGGGCGTGCTGCAGTACCTGTCGGCGAACCCGCACGACGTGTCCTCGCTGAAAGAGGTCGTGGTGGGTGGGGCGGCCTGCCCGCCGTCGCTGATGAAGACCTTCGAGGAGCAGTACGGCATCCCGGTGCTGCACGCCTGGGGCATGACGGAGACCTCGCCGCTGGGCAGCGTGGCCCGGCCGCCGGTCGGAGTCACCGGGGACGAGCTGTGGAAGTACCGGTCCAGCCAGGGACGGCTGCCCGCCGGCGTGCGGGCGCGGCTGGTCGGCGACGACGAGCAGGTGCTGCCGTGGGACGGCGAGAGCGTCGGTGAGCTGGAGGTCCGCGGGCCGTGGATCACCGCCGCCTACTACGGCGACGACGATCCGGAGAAGTTCCACGACGGCTGGCTGCGCACCGGCGACGTCGGATACATCAGCTCGGACGGCTTCCTGCAGCTGACCGACCGGGCCAAGGACGTGATCAAGTCCGGTGGCGAGTGGATCTCCTCGGTGGACCTGGAGAACAAGGTGATGGACCACCCGGCGGTCGCCGAGGCGATGGTGATCGGGGTGCCGGACGAGAAGTGGTCGGAGCGCCCGCTGGCGGCAGTGGTGCTGCGCGACGGTCAGCAGGCCGACGCCGAGGAGCTGCGCGACTTCCTGGCGGGCTCGCTGGCGAAGTGGCAGGTCCCGGAGTACTGGACGTTCATCGCGGAGGCGCCGAAGACCAGCGTCGGCAAGTTCGACAAGAGGCGCCTCCGCCAGCAGCACTCCGAAGGCCAGCTCGACGTCACCCACCTGGCCTGACCGCGGTCGTGAGTGCGCAGCAGTGCTCCAGCACAGCTGCGCACTCACCACCTCACGACGAGAGAGCTAGTTGGCGGGCTTGGCAGACGAGGCGACCCACCGAGTCCACGACCGTGACGTCCTCGTCGAACCACTGGCCTTGGACCGCTCGGCAGTCCACCGCGAGGCGGAGCCAGCCGTTGGCCGGGGGCGTGCGGAGCAGGGCCGTCAGCTGGACCGTCGGGGCCCAGCCCATGCGGGCCAGGTTCAGCGTGACCGGCACGGCCAGATCCCCTGCGACCAGACCGAACAGCAGGTCCGGCTGGGCTTCCCGGGGCTTGACCCACATCCGAAGGCGGGGCGGTCCGGTGCGGCCGTCGAGGAACTCCGCGGTGCCCGCGTCCAGCCGCATGTCGCAGACCTTGGCCAGTGAGAAGAACTTCCGCGCTTCGCTGGCACCGAGATCGATCGCGTTCGACGGCGGGTTCACCGGCATCTCGGGCAGCTGCGACCACGTCGGCTCGCCCTCCGGGGACTTGCCGAGGGTGATCGTGGCGTCGACGCAGGTCTTCCCGCTCTGCTCGAGCAGCGCCCGGGCCGCGGTCACCGTCTTGCCCGCCTTGAGGACCTCGGTGCGGATCAGCACCGGTCCCACCTTGGGCGGCCGCAGGTACTGCGCGCTGACCGCCAGCGGATCGAGCCCGGTCAGGTCGCCGAGCGACTTGGTCAGCAGCGTGAGCAGGTAACCGCCGTGCGGCCGGCCGCCCACGGCCCATTCCGGATGCAGGTTGGCGACGAAGCTGCCGTCGCCGAGCGGGCGCACCGAGGTGGCCGCTGCGAAGGGGTCCAGGGCCTCGGTCACATGCGGTCCAGTGGTCGACTGCGCTCGACGACCGATGCGCGCAACGTGTTCATGTTCACTGATACTAGTGACCTCAACCCGAAGTTGATCATTCCGGTCAGTGCCCGCCTTGCTGAGGTTCCGCCACCTGCACCACCAAGCAAAACGAGTGCGTCAGACAGGCGTTCAGGTCAGGGACAGCGGCTGCAGGTGAAGTCGGGTGAACAGCAGCGCTTCGGACAGCAATGCCGCCCGCTGCTGGGGATTGCGCGCCTTGCGGGTGTTGATCTCGAGCACGACAGACCCCTGGTAGCCGTCGGCCGCGAGGGCTTCGCAGACCTCAGCGCAAGGCTGATTCCCCTGCCCCGGCACCAGGTGCTCGTCCCGCGGCGCACCCGTCCCGTCGGCCAGGTGCACGTGCGCGAGACCGCCCTTCATGCGCTTGAGCAGGTCTATGGGGTCCACGTGCGAGGCGGCGGCGTGCGACACGTCGAGCGTGTAGTTGCGGAAGCCCACCTCGGTCGGATCCGGCGACGGCTTGAACGCGGAGAGCCCGCTGGCCTTCCCGCCGCGCAGCCGGTTCAGCGTGCTCGGCGGGCGCAGCGGGAACATGTTCTCCACCGCGACCGCGATGCCGCTGGTCTCCTCCAGCTCCGCGACCAGCTCGTTAAACCCGTCGGCGTAGCGGCGCTGCCAGCGGAACGGCGGGTGCACGACCACCGTGGACGCGCCCAGCTCGCTGGCCGCCACCACGGCCCGGCGCAGCCGTTCTTCAGGTTCCGGCGACCAGACCCGCTGGGTGATCAGCAGGCAGGGCGAGTGGACCGCCAGGATCGGCACCCCGTGCTGCTCGGAAAGCCGGTGCAGCGCATCGACGTCCTGGCTGACCGCGTCCGCCCACACCATCACCTCGACCCCGTCGAAGCCGAGGTCGGCGGCCATCTCGAAAGCAGCGCGGGCTGGTTGCGGCCACACTGAGGCGCTGGACAACCCGACCGGGATGCGTCCCGGGGCGTCCTCGCGCGGTGGCGGTTGCACTGTCATGTCCTGCCAAGGATGACCGACGATCGCTGGGTGGTCACGCGGCGGTGCCGCAAACGGCGAACAGCTCACACCGCGGTGTTCCGCAGTGTGAGTGTGCCAAACCTGGTCCTGTCCCAGTCGCGCAGTACCGCCACCGCTAGTGGCTGATCAGCAGCAAAGCAGCTGGGGACACGGTGCAGAACAAGCCGACGAGCACTGCGAGCAGGATCGTCTGCAGATCGTTGTTGCGCAGGAACTTCCACGCGATCAGCACCAGCAGACCGGTGAACAGCAGCGCAGCACCCAGGGCAGCCATCGCGTGGAAACCCCAGAGCCAGCGGAAACCGAACCAGACCGCGCCACCGGCGACGAGACCAGCGACGCCCTGCAGCACCAGCGTGCCCCACTCCTTGGCGGGCGACGGCGGCTCGGCGTCCTCCTCCTCGTCGCGGTAGTCGTCCGCGTCCATCCCGGCGGGCAGCTCGGGGTCGTAGTCGTCCTCGTCGGCGTACTGCGCCTCGGGCTCCTCGAAGGAGTCGAAGTCGTACGGGTCCTCGTCCTCGTGCTTCGGCTCTTCCTCGACCGGCTCCGGCTTGGACTTGGCGACCGGGACTGGCGGAACGGCCATCACCTCGGTGCCCTCGACGTCCGGCCGTGGCCGAACGGCAGGCGCTGCCACGCGCGGCAGCTGCTCGGTGACGCCCTCGGGCGGCCTGGGCTTCTTGGACGCCGTCGGCGGCACCGGCGGCGCGTCCGCGCGCAGCGCGGGCTGCTGGATGGTCGCCTCGGCATCGCCTTCTGCCGGCGCGGGCTTCTTGCCACCGGCGCTGGCGAACCGCTGAGCCCAGTAGCTCGCACCACCAGCCTGATTGGCGGAAGCATCAGCTTCCGGAACCTCGGGAGCTGACTGCTCAGGTTCCGGAGCAACCGGAGTAGCCGGAGGCTGTTGAGCCGCGGGCAGCGGGGCAGCCGACGGGGGACCGGTCGGCGGCTGAGCGACGGGAGGCTGAGCAGCTGGAGGCTGGGCCTCGGGAGGCGGGGTGGCCGGTCGACGACCGGAGACCCGGTGGCTGCGGTGCTGCGGCGGCTCGGCGTCGGGCTGGATGGCCCGCATCTGGCCGCTGTCCGACAGCACCCGCTCGATGATCGCCTGCGGCGCGGTCTCGCTCGGGTCCTCGGCTCGCCTGCGCCGACGGCGGTTGTTGTTGCCGCCGCCCTTCTGCCCGCCGCTGTTGCCGTACTCGGCCAGCAGCTCCGCCACTGTCCGCTGGGTGGGCTGATCGGCCCCGCTGTCCCGATTCATCGCTCCCACCGTGCCCCGTGCTCCGTCCGGCGTCCAGTTCCGTCCTCGGTCCCGGCGAGCCGCAACGCCGCTCGGGCCTGGATGGCAGTGTGACTGTCTCCGTTGGTGTGGTCCAGTCGCCGCAGGATCACCCCTTCTCGCAACGCCCAGGGGCAGATGTCGAGTTCCTTCACCCCGAGGGCCTTCATGGTGGCCTCCGCCACTAGCGCACCGCCAACGAGCTGGTGGGCCCGCGCGGCGCTGACCCCGTCGAGGGCGGCCAGGTCCTGCGACGACATGCGGGTGATGAACGAGACCAGCTGGCGCAGGCCGGTGTCGGTGAGGCTGCGCGGCACCCGCGGACCGGCCGAGGCCGGGGCGGCGCCGGTCAGCCTGGCCAGCGACCGGAAGGTCTTGGAGCTGGCCACCGCCCGGTCCGGTCGGCTGAGCTTGCGGAACTGCTTGGCGGTGGGCGCGAGCTGGCCCTGCAGCCATTCGCGGAGCTTCTTGACCTCGCTCTGGCGCGGCGGGTCGCCCAGCATGGTGCGGGCCATCCGCCCGGCGCCCAGCGGCAGCGACACCGCCAGGTCGGGCTGCTCGTCGATGCCCATCGCCAGCTCCAGCGAGCCGCCGCCGATGTCGAGCATCAGCAGGTTGCCCGCAGACCAGCCGAACCAGCGGCGCGCGGCCAGGAAGGTGAACCGGGCCTCGTCCTCGCCCGGCAGCACCTCCAGCTCGATGCCGGTCTCAGCCGCCACTTGGGCGAGCACTTCGGCGACGTTGTCCGCGTCGCGTATCGCCGAGGTCGCGAAGGCCATCAGCTCCTCGCAACCGGCCGCGATCGCCGACTCCTGAGCGTCGGCGACGGTGCGGACCAGCTCGGCGGCGTCGTCCTCGCTGAGGCGGCCGCCGTGCGCGCCGATCCGCTCGGCCAACCGCAGCACGGTCTTGTCCGATGTCATCGGGGTCGGATGGGCACCACGATGTGCGTCCACCACGAGCAGGTGGACGGTGTTTGATCCGACGTCGAGCACCCCTAGGCGCATGACCGACAAATTACCGGCTGCGCACGCGACCGGGGGCCAGGTGGGCCCGCAAACGGCCCACCCGAGCACCCCGAACAGCCCTCGAACCTGCTCAACCGGCGCATCTCGTGCTCCCGATCACGCGGTCGAGGTCACGCCTCGAACTTGTAGCCCAGGCCACGCACCGTGATCAAGTAGCGCGGATCGGCCGGGTTCGGTTCGACCTTCGAGCGCAGCCGCTTGACGTGCACGTCCAGCGTCTTCGTGTCGCCGACGTAGTCCGCGCCCCACACCCGGTCGATCAGCTGGGCGCGGGTGAGCACCCGGCCGACGTTGCGCAGCAGGTACTCCAGCAAGTCGAACTCCTTCAACGGCAGGTTGACGTCCGCGCCGTCGACGGTCACCACGTGCCGCTCCACGTCCATCCGCACCGGCCCGGCAGCCAGCACCTGCGGCTGCAACTCCTCGGCCTCGCCGCGGCGGCGCAGCACCGCGCGCACCCGCGCGATCAGCTCGCGCGCCGAGTACGGCTTGGTGACGTAGTCGTCGGCGCCCAGCTCCAGGCCCACGACCTTGTCGATCTCGCTGTCCCGCGCCGTCACCATGATCACCGGCACCGAGGAGCGCTGGCGCAGCTGCTTGCACACGTCGGTGCCGCTCATGCCGGGCAGCATCAGGTCGAGCAGCACGATGTCGGCGCCGTTGCGATCGAACTCGTCCAACGCTTCCGGACCGTTCATCGCGACTGCCGCCGTGAATCCCTCCTTGCGCAGCAGAAAAGCGAGCGGGTCGGCGAAGGACTCCTCGTCCTCCACGATCAGAACCCTGGTCACCGGACTCCTCCCGTTTCGACGGCTGTGACCCCGTCGGCACTGTCCTTGGTCGACCGGGCGGGCGGCGCTGCCCGATCCGGTTGCTCGACGGCTGGTTGGCCGTCGGTCGTCCGAGCGCCGTGCCTGGGCACCCGAAGCGTGAAGGTGGAGCCGGTACCGGTGCGGCTCCAGAGCTTGACCTCGCCGCCGTGGTTGGCGGCGACGTGCTTGACGATGGCCAGGCCGAGGCCGGTGCCACCGGTGGCGCGCGAGCGGGCCGGGTCGACCCGGAAGAACCGCTCGAAGACCCGCTCGTGGTACTCGGGTTCGATGCCGATGCCGCGGTCGGTGACCGCGATCTCCACGAAGTCCCCGGACAACCGGCGGCTGATCGACACCGGGCTGTCCGGCGGCGAGTACGACACCGCGTTGTCGATCAGGTTGGTCAGCGCGGTGACCAGCAGCGTCCGGTCCCCGTCCAGCAGGTGGCCGGTGGGCTCGTCGACGGTGATCTCGATCCCGGCGGACTCCGCGCCGAGCCGGCAGCGGCCCAGCGCCTCCTCGATCACGACGTCCACGTCGACCGTGGTCAGGTCCGGCATCCGCTCGGCGCCCTGCAACCGGGACAGCGCGATCAGCTCGGAGACCAGGGTCCCCAGCCTGGTCGATTCGTGCAGGATCTTGGTGGAGAAGCGCCGCACCTCTTCAGCATCGTCGGCGGCGTCCAGAACAGCCTCCGCGAGCAGTGCGAGCGCCCCGACCGGGGTCTTGAGCTCGTGGCTGACGTTGGCGACGAAGTCGCGGCGGGTGGCCTCCAGGCGGACCGAGTCGGACTCGTCGGCGGTGTCGACGACGACGAAGCCGTCGCCTAGCGGGCGGACCTCGCCGAGCACCGCGGCGGGACCGCGGCCGCGCAGCGCGGGGCGCTCGGTCAGCGGGGAGAGGTCGACGGGTACGGCTTTGCTGGTCTCCAGGGCCTGCTCAGCGGCTTTGCGCGCGCGGTCGTCGGCCCGGTGATCACGGATGACGCCGAGTTCGTCGGCCCGGGGGTTGTGCAGCACCACGTCGCCGAACTTGTTGAGGATGACGACGCCGCCAGCGCTGGTGTGCACCAGCCGCTGGAGCAGCTCGGCGACGGTCGGGCCCTCGGGTTTGCCGCGGCCGTAGAACCTGAGTCGCGCGATGACGTAGCCACCGACCGCACCCACCAGGAGCACAGCGGCGATCAGGGCGGTGTAGCCCAAAGCGGTCACGTCAGCATCGTAAGCGCGCCGGGGTGGGGAAAAGCCAGTCTACGAGGGCGTTCAGTGATTCCCGCGACACGAATCGGGGGCTTCTTCACCTCCCCTTCACTCCGCGCTGGCAGCCAGTTCACCTACCGCCGACCCGTCAGTAGCGCTCCGTTCGCCACCACGGCGACTTCTCGCCACCAGTCACCCATGCGGGTGACGAACGCAGGGCACCTCCAACCGTCACCGCCACCTCCGCTCGTCCACAGTTTCAATTGAAACTGTGATCCGCCGTGGGTGGGATTTACAGTTTCAATTGAAACTGTGGTCTCCGGAACGCAAGAGGGGCACCCGGCCGAGTGGCCCGGGTGCCCCTTTCGCGGAACTGATCGAGTCAGCGGCCCTGGTTGGCGACTGCGGCGGCGGCCTTGGCGGCGGCTTCCGGGTCGAGGTAGGTGCCGCCCGGGTTGGTCGGCTTGAAGTTCTCGTCCAGGTCGTAGCGCAGCGGGATGCCGGTGGGGATGTTCAAGCCCGCGATGTCGTTGTCGGAGACACCGTCGAGGTGCTTGACCAGCGCGCGCAGCGAGTTGCCGTGCGCGGCGACCAGCACGGTGCGACCGGCGTTCAGGTCCGGCACGATCGCCGACTCCCAGTACGGCAGCAGCCGCGCCACGACATCCTTCAGGCACTCGGTGCGCGGCAGCTCGGCGCCGAGGTCCGCGTAGCGCGGGTCGGCGTCCTGGCTGAACTCGCTGCCGAGCTCGATCTCCGGCGGCGGGGTGTCGTAGGAGCGGCGCCAGAGCATGAACTGGTCCTCGCCGTAGGCGTCCAGGGTCTGCTTCTTGTTCTTGCCCTGCAGCGCGCCGTAGTGGCGCTCGTTGAGCCGCCAGTCGCGGCGGACCGGGATCCAGTGCCGGTCGGCCGTGTCCAGGGCGATGTTCGCCGTGGAGATCGCCCGCCGCAGCAGCGAGGTGTGCAGCACGTCCGGCAGCACACCGGCGTCGCGCAGCAGCTCACCGCCGCGCCCGGCTTCCGCCACGCCCTTCTCCGACAGCGGGACGTCCACCCAGCCGGTGAACAGGTTCTCGGCGTTCCACGTGCTCTCACCGTGCCGCAGCAGCACCAGGGTCGAAGTCATATCCCCAGGCTATAGAGCCGATCCGCCGGCCTTGCCCCGGAGGTCGGGCGCGTGGAGCTGAACCGATCAGTCCAGCGCCGCGTCGAGGGTGATCTCGGTTCCGGTGAGCGCGGCGGAGACCGGGCAGATCTCCTTCGCCTTCAGCGCGGTCTCGTCGAAGGCCGCCGGGTCGATGCCCGGCACCTTGGCCCGCACGGTGAGCGCGATGCCGGTGATGGCGAACCCGTCGCCGCGCGGCCCGAAGGAGACCTCGGCGCTGGTGTCGATCGATTCCGGTGGCGTGCCCGCCGCGGACAGCAGCCCGGACAGCTGCATCGAGAAGCACGCGGAATGGGCGGCGGCGATCAGTTCCTCGGGGCTCGTGCGACCGTCGGGGGCCTCGGAGCGCGACGCCCAGGTGACCGGGAACTGGCCGGCGTTGGACGAGTCGAGGGTGATGGATCCGGCACCGGACTTGAGGTCGCCGGTCCACTGCGTGGTGGCATTGCGCTCGATCATCTGACCGCTCCTAGTGGGGTTCGCGAAGGCGGCTGCGCACCGCCCGGTCAACCCTCCCGCAACGCACCGCGACCCGCACATTTGGTTGTGCTGTTCACTCGACAGTTATGTGATCAACGCGGCAACGTGACACGAAAGTGGCCATAGTCACCACCGTTGGCAAAACGAAGACGTTTTGATTCCTGCGCGTTACTTTTTGCACTAAACATCACACTAATGGAGTAATGTGGCGGCCTTGTGGCAGCTGCATGACTCTGCGAAGTTGACAACGCTCTCCTTGATCGGATCCCACGCACTCCCCGATCACGCGAGAGCAACACACGCGGTCCACCTCCCCCATCGGACCGCGCCCGCCGGGCCCAGGGTGCCCCCCGCCCATCGGCCCGTCAGGCGGGACCCCCGCGCGGGGCGGCTCGACTCGTGACTCCCCCTCTCTACCGAGCCGCCCCCGCGGTCCGTCTCTTCCGGGCTCGCTCTGCTTGACGGCGGGGATCTACAGTGTTGGGGTCTTCAGAGCCTTCTTGCGGCGGTGGAGCAGATAGAAGGCCGTGGCTGGGACTGCGAGGATTGCCGCGAAGGGCAGTACTGCTCCTGCTGTTGTCAGGAGGGCTGCTCCTGCTTCGGTCAGGGCTCGCCAGCCCGTTGTCAGGCCTGCCAGGAAGCCTGTTTCTTCGGTCGTTGCCGTTGGTTTGATTTCCAGGCCGACCCTGAGAGTGGCCAGTTGGACCTGGTTCGTCGTGGACGCTTCTTGGCGTTGCAGGGCTTCCAGGTCTGTTTCCCGGGTCGTCAGCTCCGATTCGATCGCGACGACGTCGTCGACCGTTGCCGCTCGGGCCATCAGGTCGCGCAGGCGCTGGACGCTGGCTCGCTGGGAGTCGATTCGGCTTCGGGTGTCGACCAGCTGGTCGGTGACGTCCTGGGCTTGCAGGCTGCGGGCGGTCACGTGCCCCAGGGCGGACAGGTCGTCCAGGGCTCGGTCCAGTTCCGCTGCCGGGATTCGGACGGTCAGCGTCGTGCTGGAGCGGTAGCCGTCCTCCTGCTCCAGATAGCCGTGGACCGCCTCCGCTCGGCGGCGCACCTCCGCGCTCGCGGCCGCGACGTCGTCCACCTCGACGTCCAGGGCTGCCGTTCGGACCACCTCGCGCTGCTGACCGGCGGTGGCGTCAGCGCTGCGCCCCGGGGTCTGCGAGAACTGCGAACTTCCCTGGAATTCCGGGGCCACCGCACTGACATCGCTGTCGATCGCCGAGCTCGACGTCGACGAACATCCCGCGAGCAACCCGGCCGCCAACACGACCGGGATCCAACGTAATCGCACCATCCACTCCTCCGAGTCGTTTCGGACACAGCGAGGACGGAACGGTGCGATCTTCCGGTTGCACCCGGAGTTACGGCTGGTCGTGCAAGGGCCCCAGCGGGCCGTCGCGCTCCACGAGCTGGCGGAACGGCTGCAGGTTCGACAGGGACTCGCCGCGCGACTCGCGCCAGCCCCACTCGCGGCGGATCGCCGTGGCGAACCCGATCTCCAGCAGCGCGTTGAAGTCCCTGTCGGCGGCTTCCAGCACCTGGCCGAGCACCCGGTCCAGCTCCTCCGCGGTCACCGCGTGCAGGCCGATCCGGCCGATCAGGTAGATGTCGCCGTTGGAATCGAGGGTGTAGTGCACCCCGTAGAGCTTCGCGTTGCGGCGCAACAGGAATCGGTAGACCTCTTCGTGCGCCTCGTCCGGCTGCCGGCACACGAAGGCCTCGACGACCAGGGCGTGCTCGGCCACGATCAGCCAGCAGTTGGTCTGCAGCTTCTTCGTGCCGGGCAACGTGACGAAGAACCGGCCCGAGCCCTTCTCCTGGTGATCCAGCCCGCTCTCGTCCAATGTGGACTTGATGACCTCGTCGAGGCTCACGCCGTCACCTCCTGGATGCGCAGTTGCGCGTGGAAGGCCATTTTCGCCTGCGCGTAGGCATCCAGTAGCGCCTCGGTGGTGTGCCGCCACGAGAACTGCGTCGCGTGGCCCGTCGCGCCCGCGGCCAAACGCGCTCTCAGCTGCGGATCGAGCACGACCGCTCCCAGCGCATCGGCCCACTGCCCGGTGCGGTGCCCGTCCACGAGCAGCCCGGACACGCCGTCGTTCACCGCCACCGGCAGCCCGCCGACTGCGGCGGCCACCACCGGTGTCCCGCAGGCCTGCGCCTCGAGCGCGACCAGGCCGAACGACTCGTTGTAGCTCGGCACCGCGACGACGTCCGCAGCCCGGTAGACGTTGGCCAGCAACGCCCCGGCGCGCGGCGGCAGGAACCGGACGACGTCGGTGATCTCCAGCTGCGCGGCGAGCTCCTGCAGCGCGCGCGGCCGCTCCAGACCGCTGCCGGACGGCCCGCCGACCACCAGGACGACCAGGCGTTCGCGCAGCTCGGGGTGCCGCGCCAGCAGCTCCGCGGTGGCGCGGAGGAGCACGTCCGGAGCCTTCAACGGCTGGATGCGGCCGACGAAGGCCAGCGCGATGGCGTCGGCGGGAAGGTCCAGCTCGGCGCGCGCGGCAGCTCGGTCGCCCGGCGTGAAGACGTCCAGATCGACGCCGGGCGGGATGGTCGCGACCGAGGCCGGGTCCGCGTCGTAGCGCTCGATCAGGTCGGCGGCCTCGAACTCGGTGTTCGCCACCAGCACGTCCGCCGCCTCGACGATCTGCTCCTCGCCGGCCACTCGCACCCGCGGCTCCGGGGTGTCACCGGCGGCGAGGTTGGCGTTCTTGACCTTGGCGAGGGTGTGCGCGGTGTGCACCAGTGGCACGCCCCAGCGCTCCCGAGCCAGCCAGCCGACCTGCCCGGACAGCCAGTAGTGCGAGTGCGCGATGTCGTAGTAGCCGGGATCGTGGTGGGCCTCCACCCGCAGCGCGCCGGCGGCGAAGGCGCACAGCTGCGACGGCAGCTCGTTCTTGTCCAGACCTTCGAAGGGACCGGCAACGACGTTGCGGACCAGGACGCCCGGGGCGAGCTCGGCGATGGGCGGGACGTCCGAGGACGTGGCGCGGGTGAAGATCTCGACCTCGGTGCCGAACTCGGCGAGCTGCCGCGCGGTCTGCGCGATGTAGACGTTCATGCCCCCGGCGTCACCGGTGCCGGGCTGCTCCAGCGGTGAAGTGTGCAACGAGAAGACGGCCGCGCGGCGCGGGCGCATGCGTAACGTTCTGGAGGTCATCTGCTGTCCATCGCGAGCGGGTCGCCCCGAGGGTTTCGAGGCGCACGTAGAAGCCGACATCCCGGGCCGCGGAAACATTCCCGCCGCAGTCCCGCAACGCCAGGCCGACCGTCGACGCTACCGCCCCCGAGCTGCGAAACCCCCAGCTCGACCGGCAACTGGTGGCGCTGCTCACACGACCCCGGACAGCAGAACGGCGGTGGTCGTGGAGACCACCGCCGTTCGCGTGAAATTTCGTCAGAACCTGTCTTTGAACTCGTTTTGCGTGGCGGTGCGGGTAGCGGAACCTCAGCGCCCGCCTGGACTGCGGGTGCCCACCCTTATGTATGCCAATACACGGCGGGTGGGCCGTCCTCGCCAGGCGAACGCTGAGAACCCGCGGCGGTGCCAGCGCCGAGGGTGGGCTATGCGCCTTCGGCGCATCAAAGATCAAAAGCCCGGATCAAAGGCAGGCACTCAGGCCGCCGACTTCGCGGTCCACTGGTCCCAGCTGAGGAGCCAGTCGTAGACGTCGAACTGCGGGGGCATGCTGCTCGCCGATCCGGTGATCTCGACCGGGTCACCGATCAGCGCGGTGTCGTAGTACGCCTTGGCGTCCACCGCGCTGAGGTTGATGCAGCCGTGCGAGTTGTTGACCTTGCCGAGAGCCGCGGCGTTCTCCTGGTTCTCGTGGATGAACTCGCCGTGGTTGGAGAAGCGGGTCGCCCACGTCTTGCGCACGTCGTGGTAGCCGTACCGGGGGTTGTCCATGATCTCCACCGGCTTCTTCTCCATGACGATGTACGTCCCGTTGGGCGTGTTGCGGCCCGGGTCGTACTCCTCGCCGTAGCTGGCGGCGTAGTTGGCCACCTGCTGGCCGTCGCGCTCCACGATCAGCCGGTGCGTGCCCACATCGCCCTTGACGATCTGCGCGCGACCGATGTTGAACTCGCTGGTCAGGTCGGCCACCCCGTAGGCGCCGTCGCCGTAGGACACGCCGTAGAGCTTGGCGCTGACGCTGACGTGCGTGTTCGCGGGCCAGTAGTCCTTCGGCCGCCAGTCGACCTGCTGGTCGGACAACCACGCCCAGGCGCCCTCGACCGGGACCGAGGTCTGCACGTTCAGCGCCTTCTGGGCGGCGGCCTTGTCCTGGACCGGCTTGTCGAACTTGATGCTGATCGGCATCGCGATGCCGACCTCGGCGTCATCGGTCGGGTTGACCGTAGCGCGGACGGTCTCCTGCGGCTGGAGGGTGGTGAACTTGCCCTCCACCGGGACCTGCTTGCCGTCCTCACCGGTCGCCTGGCCGGACCAGGTGTAGGTCTTGCCGTAGCCGAGGGCGACGCTGGGCTGCCAGCTCTTGCCGTCCTGCGCGAGCTGCCCGTCGACCGGCTTTCCGTCGTCGTTGGTCAGTTCGACGGAGTCGAACTTGCCCTTCTCGACGCTGGCCTTGACCGGGGCGGCCGGGTTGACGTCACCGGCATCGGCCCCGGGCTCGAAGGACACCTTCGCAACCGGATCGGCCGGCTTCTGCTGTTCGGGGGTGGACGAACCGCAGCCGGAGATCAGCAGCACAGCCGCAATTGTCCCGGCGAGTGCAGGCCGCAGGAGCCGCAGCTTGGAACCACTCACTTCGATCCCTTCTGAGAAATTGCGACCGCGCTGTCCACTTTGCCTAAATCCAGCCGAACAGCCGCCGAAAAATGACCCACATTCATGAGACGTCCGGAAACCCGAAAGGATGTCTTCCTTTTCTAGTGTGCCGTGTCACATCGATCGGGTGACAACGAGCCCCTCCGGGTGACGTGATCGGATGATGAGGGCAACCCGAAACCGGCGGGAGGACGTGGACGTGGGTACGAATTCTGCAGGTCGCTGGGCAGTGGTCACCGGGGCGAGCTCCGGCATCGGCGCCGCCACCGCACGACAGCTCGCCGCTGCGGGCTTCAACGTGGTGCTGGGCGCGCGACGGCTCGACCGGCTGACCGAGCTGGCCGAGGAGATCGGCGCCACGGCGCTGCCGCTGGACGTCACCGATCAGGAATCGGTGGACGCGTTCGTCGCGCAGGTCCCCGAGTGCCACGTGCTGATCAACAACGCCGGCGGCGCGAAGGGATTGGCCAAGATCGCCGACGCGGACGAGGACGACTGGCGTTGGATGTGGGAGACCAACGTGCTCGGCACGCTGCGGGTCACCCGGGCCCTGCTGCCCAAGCTGGTCGCCTCCGGCAACGGCCACGTGGTCACGGTGACCTCGGTGGCAGCCTCCGGGGTCTACGACAACGGCGGCGGCTACACCTCGGCCAAGCACGCGCAGGGCGCGCTGCACCGCACGCTGCGCGGCGAGCACCTGGGCGAGCCGGTGCGGTTCACCGAGATCGCGCCGGGCGCGGTGGAGACGGAGTTCTCCGAGGTGCGCTTCGGCGGCGACAAGGACCGCGCGGCGGCTGTGTACCGCGGCATCACCCCGCTGACCAGCGACGACATCGCCGATGTCATCACCTTCGCGGTGACCCGCCCGCCGCACGTCAACATCGACTTCCTGGAGATCAAGCCCCGCGACCAGCACTCGGCAACGCGAATGCACCGCCACGAGTGAGTTCCCAGGGCCAGGCGACGGTTTTGCCTGGTAGCTGCCCGTGAGTCTTTTGTATCGCTCTAGCAGCGCAACGGACTCACGGGCCATGAACTGCGGAAGCAATCGCCAGGCGAATTCGACTAGGCGTGGATTCGCTGCGGTTCGGTGCACAGCTCCACGTCGAGTTCGGCGAGCACGTCCGTGATCGGGCTGGCGAATCCGACGGCTCCGTCGCAGCTGCCCGCGACGTGCAGGCCGATCACGCGACCGCCCGGTCCGAGCACCACCGACCCGGCGTCGCCGGGCCCGCAGAAGTGCAACGACGAACCCACGATGCGGACCTGCTCGCGCAGCACCCGGACCCCGAGGGCGTCCCCGTGGTCGATCCGGACCGTCGCATCGACCGAGGTCACGACGCCGACGGTCACGCCGGTGCCGAAGCCGTTCTTGCTCACCCGCTCGCCCGGGTAGGCCGTCGCCGACCCGGTGATCGGCCCGATGCCCTCGACCACGCAGGTCGTCGCGGATCCCGGCGCCAACGCGACCGCCGCCGCGTCCACCCGGCCGGACAGCGCGGCCCGCGCGAGCTCGGCGTGCACCCGCCCGCCCTCGGGGTCGGCCATCCGGTCGCCCACCGACCAGCCGTCGTCCAGACAACCCACGTCGAAGGTGGTCAGACCCATCGTCACCGCCATCGGCGCGGCGCCGGTCACCAGCGCGCCCAGCGTGCCGATCCGCCGGTGCGAACCGGCCTCCGGCACCTGCGGCGGCGCGAGGTGGACCGCCCGGCACGGCGCGATCCCGCTGCCGCCGCTGATCAACCCGGGCCGCTCGACGCGCCGCGGCCGCGGCGTCAGCGACTCGTTCTCGGCGCAGTGGATGTGCTGCAGGACCGGCTGCTCCTCAACCACGTCGGTCGGGATGCCGAAGACGTCCGGCGGCACGCAGGCGTCGGGTTTCAGCTGCTCGCGCGGTCTCTTGCGCGCGACCGAGACCACGATGACTTGCTGCCCGGTGCTGCGTCCGGCACGGTGTTTCGCACCGATGTCGACAGCGGTCACCCCGGGCAGGTCGAGTAACTGATCCTCAACTGCCCGCTTTATCGGGCGTATCACTGCCCGATCTCTCAGCTCCCTGATGCTCAGCATGGTGGCCCCCTCCACCTACACCATTTAACACTCAGGGTTACGCGTCAGTCACGAAGAGTCACTCTTACGGCCGTTCAGCTCTTCGGCTGCTACAGCGAACAGTCCACCAAGACGGGCTCCGGTGCCAGCGAAACGCCGAAGGCCACGCGTACTCCGTCCCGAACTTCACGCGCAAGAATGAGCAGGTCCTGGGTGGTCGCGCCGCCGCGGTTGGTCAGCGCGAGCGTGTGCTTGGTGGACAGGCCCACCCGTCCGCCCGGCCCCTGGTGGCCCTTGCCGAACCCGGCGCGCTCGATGAGCCACGCCGCGGACAGCTTGACCCCGCCGTCGGCCGGGTACTGCGGAATCCGCTGGTCAGCACCAACGCGCTCGGTGATGCGCTCGAGCACCGCGGGCAGCTCGGCCTCGTCGACGATCGGGTTCGTGAAGAACGAACCGGCGCTCCAGGTGTCGTGGTCGTCCGCGTCGAGCACCATGCCCTTGCCGCGACGCAGCGCCAGCACCGCCTCGCGCGCGCTCGCCACGTCCACCTGTCCACCGGGCTCGACGTCGAGCGTGCGAGCCAGCTCGCCGTAGCGGATCGGGGCGGACAGGTTGTCGTCGCGCAGCAGGAACCGAGCGCGCAGCACCACGGCGGCGTCGCTGTGCTTGAGCACGCTGTTGCGGTAGGTCAGGCCCAGCTCGGTGGCCGGGACGGTGCGCACGGTGCCAGCGGCGCGATCGAGCAGGTCGACCGAGACCAGCAGCTCCGAGACCTCCACGCCGTACGCGCCGACGTTCTGCACCGGGGTCGCGCCGGTCAGGCCGGGGATGCCGGACAGGCACTCCAGCCCACCGAGGCCCTGGCGCGCGGTGTCCGCGACGACCTCGTCCCAGTCCTCGCCGGCTTCCGCGGTGAGCTGCACCAATCCGTCGCCGACGCTGTCGTACTGACGGCCCTCGGTGGCGATGCGCACGACGTGACCGTCGAACCCCTCGTCGGCCACCACCACGTTCGAGCCGCCACCGAGGACGAGCAGGCGGTGCCCGCCCGCATCAGCCGCGCACACCGCTTCGATGATCTCGTCGGAGCGGGTCGCGACCACCAGGCCGGTCGCCGGACCACCCAGCCGCAGGGTGGTGTGTTCGGCCAGGGGGACACCAGCGGTTTCGCCGGGCAGTTCGGCCACGGGCGCTGTGTCACCGCGCACTTCTTCGGCACCGGACGTGGAGGGCTTCACGGTTGCCAAAGGTAACCTCCGCTCCATGGCACGCCGCATCGAGCACCGAAGCACCTCCGAGTCGCCCGCGGTCCGGTTGTACGAGGCGCTGATCGACATCGACTACCTCAACGACCGCCTCGAGGAGCTCGGCGGCGCCAACGCCGAGCTGGTGAAGCACGTGGCGACCAACGGCGGCGCGCAGTTCCAGATCCGCCACTCCGTGTCCGCGGACTCGCTGCCCTCGGTGGCCCGCACCGTGGTCGGCGGCGATCTGACGATCGATCGCAGCGAGTCGTGGCGACGCGAGGAGGACGGGCACTACACGGGCGAGATCGCGGCCGAGATCGCCGGGGCGCCGTGCACCATCACCGGCTCGATGTGGCTGCGCGACGTGGCGGGCGAGGCCTCGATCAGCGAGTTCGTGGTGTCCGGCAACGTGCGGGTCAACGTGCCGTTCCTGGGCGGCAAGATCGAGGACCTGGTGGCCGACCAGGTGCAGAAGTTCCTCAGCGCCGAAGAGCGCTTCACCACCGAATGGCTGGCCCGCCGCGGATGACCTCGGTCCCGAAGAAGCGGGCACCGCGGCTCGCGGCCGGTCGCGCCCGCGCGCTGGGCATGCCCACCCGGGGCACGACGAACCCGAACCGGCTGCGCCGCGTCGACCGCTGGATCCTCGGCACCCCGTGGGTCGCGGGCGCCGTGCGCGACGCCGCGGAACCGGTGGTGGTCGACCTCGGCTACGGCGCGACGCCGGTGACGACCGTAGAACTGGCCGATCGGCTGCGTCCGCTGCACCCGGAGCTGCGGGTGGTCGGCCTGGAGATCGACCCGGACCGGGTCGCGGCTGGGAAAGAGGTCGCCGAACCGCCGTCGCTGGAGTTCCGCCGCGGCGGGTTCGAGCTGGCCGGACTGGCCGCCGGGGTGCGCGGCTTCGCCGGTCCGACGCTGGTGCGGGCGTTCAACGTGCTCCGGCAGTACTCCGAGCCGGAGGCGTGGAAGTACTGGGACGAGCTGTGCGCCCGGCTGGCCCCGGACGGGCTGCTGGTGGAGGGCACCTGCGACGAGATCGGGCGCCGCTGCTGCTGGGTGACGCTGGACCGAAGCGGCCCGCTGACCTTCACCCTGGCCTGCCTGCCCGCGGACCTGGAGAAGCCCTCCGACCTGGCCGAACGGCTACCCAAGACGCTCATCCACCGCAACGTGCCGGGTGAGAAGGTGCACGCGATGCTCGCCGAGCTCGACGCCTGCTGGGCGACAGCGGCGCCGATGGCCCCGTTCGGCCCGCGAGCCCGCTGGGCGCATGCGGTGCAGCTCTTCGCCGACCGCGGCTGGCCGGTCCTCGACCGCCGCCGACGTTGGCGCCTCGGCGAAATGACCGTCCCGTGGACAGCCGTCGCTCCCGACCGGTCTTAAGCACCACCACCGCCGCTCACGGAGGCCTACCGTGGGGGTATGGCTAGCGAGTTGTTGAACCGTGCTTTCCCGGAGCAGGCCGCAGCCTTTCGCAGCGCCGCGCTGCAGGCCGGACCGAACGCCCAGGTGTCGACCTGTCCGGGCTGGGACGTTCGCCGCCTGGTGCAGCACCTGGCGCAGGCGTACGCCAGGGCCGAGCTCTCCCTGCACCTGGAGCCGGGCGCCCCTCGCCCCGAAGCGCCGGGCCCACCGGCCGAGTTCGACGACGTGCTGACCTGGTGGGACGAGCGACTGGCCGACTTGCGCCACACTCTATCCACAATGGACCCGTCCCGCCGGGTGCGGTCGTTCTTCCCCGGCGGCACTGCCGCCAGCTGGACCCGCCGGATGGCGCACGAGACTGCGATCCACCGCTTGGACGCCGAACACGCCCTCGCCGGCCTGGGCTCGGACCACGTGCACGACCTGATCTTCGACCCGGAACTGGCCGCCGACGGAATCGACGAGTTCCTGACCATGATCCTCCCCCTCGGCGACTGGAGCGAGAGCACCGCCGAGGGCCAGGTGCTCGTCCACGCCCCGGACGCAGGCCGGGCCTGGCTGGTCGAGTTCCACCCGGGCGAGCCACCGCGAGCCGCAACAGCCACCGGTGCTGCCCTCGAGGTCGACGCAACGATCGCCGGCACAGCCGACGCGGTCTACCGCAAGGTCTGGGGCCGCCCGAGCACCGCCGCCCTCACCGGCAACGCCGCCCTCACCACCCTCATCAACGGCCGCTGAGCCCAGCCGCGTCACCCGAGGGGTGGTCAATTTCTCGCGAAATTTACCGCCCACCGGGTGAACCGGCGTGGGCCGTGGGCTCGGACACAGGTTGCCCTGTGATCGACGGGACCTCCACTACCTGCGATAATGCCTGATCGTGAGCCCTTCCGAACGGCGTTTCGTCATCAGCTTCGGCTGCCCCGACCGCACCGGCATCGTGTCCGGCATCTCGAGCTTCATCGCCGAGTTCGGCGGTTGGATCGTCGAGGCCGGCTACCACACCGACATCGAGACCGGTTGGTTCTTCACCCGCCAGGAGGTCCTCTCCGGCTCGCTGCCGTTCGGCATCGACGAGCTCCGCGAGCGCTTCGCCGCCGTCGCCGAGGAGCTCAGCAGCCAGAGCAGCTGGCGCATCTCGGACACCGGTGAGCGGCGCCGGGTGGTCATCCTGGTGTCGAAGGACGGGCACTGCCTGCACGACCTGCTCGGCCGGATCAGCTCCGGCGAGCTGGACGTGGACCTGCGCGCGGTGATCGGCAACCACCCGAACCTCGGCCCGATCACCGAGGCGCACGGCATCCCGTTCCACCACGTGCCCTTCGGCAAGGACCCGGCGGCGAAGGCCGAGGCGTTCGAGCAGGTCCGCTCGCTGGTCGACGAGCACGACCCGAACGCGATCGTGCTGGCCCGCTTCATGCAGGTCCTGCCGCCCGAGCTGTGCGAGGCCTGGGCCGGCCGCGCGCTGAACATCCACCACAGCTTCCTGCCGTCGTTCGCCGGCGCCCGCCCGTACCACCAGGCGTACGACCGAGGCGTGAAGCTCATCGGCGCGACCTGCCACTACGTGACGGCAGAACTGGACGCGGGCCCGATCGTCGAGCAGGACGTGATCCGCGTGGACCACACCGACGACGTCGAGGACATGGTCCGCAAGGGCCGGGACATCGAGAAGCTCGTCCTCGCCCGAGGCCTCCGAGCCCACCTCGAAGACCGAGTCCTCGTCCACAACCGCCGCACAGTCGTCTTCTGATCTGAACGTTCTCCAGGCGAAAGGCACCTTCAGGCAACCTTGGGTTCTAGCTGAGTTGCTAGAAGGTGCCTTTCCCCGCTCACCCGGAAGCGTTGATCGGGTGGGTTTCCAAATTTCCCTAAAGTTGGGAACTCCGCAGGGCTTTCAGCGACCGAGGCCGTCGAGGACTTCTGCGTTGGGGAGTTGGGTCAGGAGTTCGCCCGGGGTGATGAGCTTGCTTCGGCGGACACCGCTGCCGACCACCACGGCCGAAGCCTTTGCTACCTCCGGGTCGATCAGGATCGGCCAGTCCGCGGGGAGACCGAACGGGGTGATTCCGCCGTACTCCATGGCAGTCAGCTCGACCGCGTCGTCCATCGGCGCGAAAGACGCCTTGCGGACGTCCAAGCGGCGCTTGACCACGCCGTTCACGTCGGCCCGGGTGGTCGCCAGGACCACGCAGGCGGCGTAGCGGACCTCGCCGGATCGCTTGCCCGCGACGACCACACAGTTCGCCGAAAACTCAAGCGGCGAGCCGTACTTCTCGCAGAACGCTGCGGTGTCCGCCAGGTCCGGGTCGATCTCGGTCGCCCCGATGCGCGCATCGTCGAGCTCCCGGACCGACTCCGCTACCGGGTCGGCGAGCAGTTCGAGGCGCTCCAGCGCCGATGCGACGTCCAGCGTTCCCGCGGCCAAAGACCAATCAGCACCCATGGCACGACGATACGAACCGCTGCCGAGTGCCAGTGGTTCAGGCCAGGAAGTCGACCAGCAGGCGGCGCAGCTCGCGGCGGTGGGTGAGCATCGGTGCAGGCGAGGGGAAGATCTCCAGCTGCGCGCGGGCGAAGGCGGCAGCCACGGATTTGGCCACCTCTGCCGGGTGCAGGGGGTCGTCGGTGGCTCCGGCGACGAGCACGTCCGAGTTGGCGGAGCTCAGCGCGGACGCGTCCGCGAGCGGTGCTCGCTCGGGCAGTTCGCGGAGCGCGTCTTCGAGGCGGAGCAGCGCGTTGGCCCGCTGCTCGACGTAATCCCCGAGTTCGGCGCCCGGCGGCAGGTCCTCCGCGACGAGCTTGCGCAGCTGCGCGCCGTCGCCAGCCGCGACCGCGTCAGCGAGACGTTCGAAGGACCAGTTCGCCGCGATGCTGCGAGGGCGGTCCAAAGCGGCCGGGAGCAGCAGTGCCAGCCGCTCGAACCGGTCCGGGTGCTCGGCCGCGATGCGGGTCAGCGCACCTGCGCCCATCGAAACACCGACCGCACGCGTCGCTCCGACCTCGTCGGCGACTGCGAGGACGTCCGTCGCGATGGCCGCGTAGTTCCAGTAGCCCGACGGGGCGTCCGGGGCGTCGCCGTGCCCCGGCAACATGACGACGACCCGGGTGCCCGGCAGTCCGGAGGCCGGGATGCGGGCTTCGCCCTCGGTGGCGCCCAGGCCGTGCACGACTAGCGTCACCGGTCCGCCACGGCCGTGCGTCGCCCAGCGCGGACCCACTACCAGGACCGTCCCTGGATCTCCCGCACCTTGGGGCGCACGTCGACGATGTAGACCAGCGCGGCGACCAGTCCGGCGATCCAGATGATCCCGTACGGGCCGCGCTGGTCCAAGATCAGCAGCAGCGCGGCGGCACCTGTGATGGCCAGCCACTTCACCTTGTTCAGCTTGTCCACGGCGGTGAACGCGTCAGGGCGCTGCAGGGCAGCGTGCACGAACGCGAAGACCCCGACCGGGATGCCCGCGAACCAGATCACCAGCAAGATCCACTGGTACAAAGCCAAGCCGGTAAACACCCCTCCACCTTACGTGCTGCACGAGTGCACAGGCACCTACCGATCGCCAACACCCCCGCAACGACCAACTCCCCGACGCGTCTGGGCGTGTCGGGGAGTTGGTGACGGCGGGCGTCAGTTCTGGGTGGACTTGTCCGAGGTCTTCTTCGCCGCGGGCTTGATGGTGCTCTTCGCGGTCGACTTGGCCGCCGGCTTGCGGGTCGCGGCGGGCTTGGACTCCTCGACCGAAGCCTTGTCGCCCGAAGCCTTCTCGGTTTCCTTGGCGGGGGCCTCGTCGGCCTCGACGAACGGGCGGCTGACCTTGCCCAGCACGTCGTCGGCCAGGTCGCGGACCTCGCCCACGGTCTCCTCGACCTTGTCCTGCGCGGTGCCGACCTGGCTCCAGGCCTTCTTGACCTGCGGCTGGTCCTGCAGCCTGCCCAGGGCCTCCTCGCCGCGCTCGGCCAGGTAGTCGTAGAGCTGCTTGGCCGTCTGGCTGTAGGCGTCGATGCGCTTGCGCAGCTCGGCGGGGTCGAGCTTGCCGCGCAGCTCGTTCAGGTCGTTGGGCAGTTCCTGGCGGGCCGCCTCGGCGCGCTCGTTGAGCTGGCTGCGAACCTTGTTGACCGCGTCCAGCAGCGCCTGCGCAGCGAGGTCACCGGCACCGAGAGCGGCGAGCAGCGGCGTGCGGGCCTGCTCGACGGCGTCGCCGAAGGTCTTCTCGGCCTGTTCGCGCACCTTGTTCACGTCCTCGGTCTTCGGGAAACCCGGCATGGTGGTCACTCCTCGGATTGCTGGCTGTCCTCGTCCGGTTCGGCGTCCTGCTCGCGCCGGAACGAGGCGTAGATGTCCAGAAGCACTTGTTTCTGCCGCTCGTTGAGCTGGGGGTCGGCGAGGACCGCGTCGACCACCGGCCCGCTCTCGCGGCGCTCCAGAATCCCGGCCTGCACGTAGAGCGCTTCGGCGGAAATCCGCAGCCCCTTGGCGATCTGCTGCAGGATCTCCGCGCTCGGCTTGCGCAACCCGCGTTCCACCTGGCTCAAGTACGGGTTCGACACACCGGCGAGCTTCGCCAGCTGCCGCAACGAGATCTGGGCGTTGTTGCGTTGCGTCCGGATGTAGCCGCCGAGATCGCTGACCGCCTGGTTCACGGCCTTGTTGACTGCTTTGTCCACACGTTCCACGGGCTAGCACCTCTCCGGTCGCCGACCACGATACGCACGAGTGCTAACTCTTGCAAGCACCCTGCTTGCACTCGTTCGTGGGACCTTGGAACGCGAACACCTCTACCTGCTCGCCGGGCTCAACCCGCCGCAGGCCGAACCGGTACGGCGGCGGGCCTCCCCCGAGCTGCAGCGGCTGATCGACGGTTGGATGACCAAGCCCGCCTACCTCATCGACCGGCACTGGAACCTGATCTCGCTCAACAGCGCGGTGAGCGCGGTCTTCGGCTACGGGACCCGACGACCACAACTGCCTGGTCACCTTCTTCACCAGCGCCCGCTACCAGTCCGCAATCCGCGGCCAGCAGGACGCGGGTCGCGGACTGGTCGGCCGGTTCCGGGCGGACGCCGCGCGGTATCCCGACGATCCCGAGTTCGACCGGCTGGCCACCGACGTGCGCGAGGCGAGCCCGGCGTTCGCCGAGATCTGGGCCGAGCACCCGATCGGCGCCGACCCCAGGGCACCAAGGTCCTCGACCATCCCCAGGTCGGCGAACTGGTCTTCGAGTACACGATGCTGCCGCTGTCCGGTCATCCTCGCGCGATGGTCCAGGCCCTGCTCCGCGCGAGCAGGGCCTGGGATCACACCTGACAAGCGCACATGCAGAACGGGTGGCCGTCCGGGTCGGCGTAGACGCGCCAGTTCGAGTCCAGCTGATCGGACGGCTGTGGAAGCTGCGTGGCACCTGCCGCGATCGCGCGCTCGTGGCCCTCTTCCAGGGTTCGCACGCGGATGTCCAGGTGCATCATCTGCGGGACGTCGCGGCTCGGCCAGGTCGGCGGGCGGTAGCCGGGGTCCCGCTGGAACGCCAGCACTGCACCACCGTCGGGGTTCGCCAACTCGACCCAGTCGTCCTCGGTCTCCGACTCGTCGATCTGCCAGCCGAGCAGGCGGCCGTAGAACTCGGCGAGCTTTCGCGGTTCCGGGCAGTCGATGGCGAACGCAGTCAGCTTGAGCTCGGTCATCAATCCTCCGTTCAGTTCAGGCAGCCAGGCGGAGTGGGCCCGGGGCCAACGGCTGCGCCGGGGCGCAACGCCGCCGAAGCCTTCACCCACCAGTCGGCGAACCGGTCCAGCCAGAGTGGCCACAGCCGACCGCCTTCGCTCAGCGCGCGGTCGATCTCCCTTTGTCGGTCCGCCGCGGCGGTCAGCTCGCACCCGGTGACCCGCGACGCGATCTGAGACGGGTGCATTCCAACGCTCCTAACCGGCTAATCAGCTTCACCAGTTACTAACTGCCATTACGAGTATGGTGGTTACACTCACCCGACACAACCCCCTACTGGCTTACGATGGTGTTCGTGAACAGCAGAGCTGTCGCTCCGGAGGCGGTCCGACCACCGACGCTGGAGGCGGTCGAACTCGACTTCGATCACGACATCGAGCTACTCCTGGCCTTCCTCAACACCTACGACGTAGACGAAGGCACCGAACGCCTGGACGATCTGGACCAGTGGCAGCAGTGGTGCGCGGACCGGGGCCTGGGGGCGGCCTCCGACGTCGAAGCGGCGCGCGAGATCCGCGATTCCATGCGCAGCGCGGTCTCCTGCGACGGCCTGCCACCGGAACCGACCACGGCCTGGCCGGTGCAAGTCCGCCTGCAGCAGGGCATACCGGTGCTGACCGGCACCGATGCGCTGGGAACCGTGCTGGTGGCGGCTGCGCGCCTAGCGCACACCGGGCACTGGGACCGGATCAAGATCTGCCCGGCCGAGGACTGCCTGTGGGCGTTCTACGACCGATCCCGCAACCGCTCTCGGACCTGGTGCTCGATGCGGGTGTGCGGAAACCGGGAGAAGGCCCGCTCCTGGCGCGAACGCCACACCACGTCCGCCTGATCACGGGCGAACGCTTGCGGCGCATCGAAGGCAAAGGATCAAAACAGGCACTTGGGCAAAACTGACACGCCTCCTGGGCACGGGATCCCCTTGCCGGGTCAGAAGAACAGCTGGGAAATGCTGTAGATCGCCAGGCCCGCCAGGGAGCCGACGACCGTGCCGTTGATCCGGATGAACTGGAGGTCGCGGCCCACCTGGAGCTCGATCTTGCGGGAGGTCTCCTGGGCGTCCCAGCGCTCCACCGTGTCGGTGATCAGCGTGGTCAGCTCGTCGCGGTAGTTGGACACCACGTAGACCGTGGCGCCCTCCAGCCAACCGTCAACCTTGGCCTGCATGTCGGGCTCCTCGACGAGTCGGCGGCCCAGCGAGCGCAGCCCTTCGCGGACCCGGACGCGCAGTTCGCTGGAAGGGTCCTCGGCCGCGTCGAGCAGCATCTTCTTCGCGGTGCCCCAGGCCGAGGCGACCAGACTCTGCACCTCGGGGTGCTCCAGCACCTGCTGCTGGATCTGCTCGGCCTTGGCCATCGTCTTCGGGTCGTACTGCAGGTCGTCGGCGAACTCGACCAGGAAGCGGTCGACGGCCTTGCGCATCGGGTGCTCGGTGTCGGTCTTGACCGCCCAGGCGAAGGACAGCACCTCGGCGTAGATCTTGTCGGCCACCATGGCGTCGAAGAACTTCGGCGACCAGGACGGCGCGCGCTGGCTGACCACGCGCAGCACCGTCTCGTGGTTGTCCCGCACCCAGTCGTAAGCCCGGTCGCAGACCAGGTCCACCAGCTTGTGGTGCGAGCCGTCGGCGAAGACCTGCGACAGGATCCGCCCGAGCGGCGGGCCGAACGGCTGCGCGAGCACCTTCCGCACGACCGCCTGCTCCAGCACGGCCTGCACGTCGTCGTCGCGCAGCACCTGCACGGCACCGCGCACGGCGGTGGCCAGCTCCGAGGTGACCCGCTCGGCGTGGTCCTCGTCGTCGAGCCAGCCGCCGAGCCGCCGGCTGATCTCCGCGCGGCGCAGCTTGTCGCGCACCACCTGCTCGGCCAGGAAGTTCGAGCCGACGAAGTCGCCGAGGCTGCGGCCGATCACGTCCTTGCGGGTGGGGATGATCGCGGTGTGCGGGATCGGCAGCCCGAGCGGTCGCCGGAACAGCGCGGTGACCGCGAACCAGTCCGCCAGCGCACCGACCATGCCCGCCTCGGCAGCTGCTCGCACGTAGCCCGCCCACGCGGCGCCGTTGCTCTCCTGCCAGCGGGCGAAGATGTAGACCAGCGCCGCGAACAGCAGGAGCCCGCCGGCGACGGCCTTCATCCGCCGCAGGCGCTGGAGCTTGTCAGTGTCGGAAACCGATGTGGGCTGCACATATCGATTGTGGCAGTGCTCGACTAGTGCTCACGCCGTCGGCGAACCGAACGTGACGACCACCGCGCCGTTCGCCCTGGTAGGAGCCCGTGTGAGTTCCACTTCTTGGACAGCTGCGAGCTGGATCCGCATTCGGCCTGCCATTTCGACTAGTGTCGGCAGACGTGCGTACTCCAGCCCTCACCACCCGGTTGCGCCCGTTCACCTCGACGATCTTCGCCGAGATCACCGAGCTGGCCCGGCAGAACGGCGCGGTCAACCTCGGCCAGGGATTCCCGGACACCGATGGCCCCGAGGGCATGCTGCGGGTCGCGCAGGAGGCGATCGCCAACGGCGTGAACCAGTACTCGCCGGGCATGGGCGAGCCGGAGCTGCGCGCCGCGATCTCCGAGCACCGCGCAGCGCGCTACGGCATCGAGCACCGGCCCGAAGACGAGGTGCTGGTCACCTGCGGTGCCACCGAGGCGCTGACCGCCGCGATGATCGCACTGGTCGAGCCCGGTGACGAGGTCGTGCTCATCGAGCCGTACTACGACTCCTACCCGGTCGCGATCGCGATGGCCGGCGGCGTGCGCCGGACCGTCGCGCTGCGGCAGGGCGAGGACCACCGCTTCGAACTCGACCTCGACGCGCTGCGCGCCACTGTCGGGCCGCAGACCCGCGCGCTGGTGCTGAACTCGCCGCACAACCCGACCGGCACCGTGTTCACCGACGCCGAGCTAGCCGCCATCGCCGAGGTGTGCCGCGAGAACGACGTCATCGCCATCACCGACGAGGTCTACGAGCACCTCCTCTACGACGGTCTCGAGCACCACCCGCTGGCCACCCTGCCGGGCATGGCCGAGCGCACGCTGTCGATCTCCAGCGCGGGCAAGACCTTCAACGCCACCGGCTGGAAGATCGGCTGGATCTGCGGACCGGCCGAGCTGGTCGGCGCGGTGCGCGCGGCCAAGCAGTTCATGACCTTCGTCGGTGGCGCCCCGTTCCAGCCCGCGATCGCGCACTCCCTGCGCAACGAGCTCGACTGGGCCGAGCAGCTCCGCCAGAACATGCAGCGCAAGCGTGACCGGCTCGCCGAAGGCCTGACCGACGCTGGCTTCGACGTGCTGCACAGCGAAGGCACGTACTTCATCTGCGCCGACGTCCGGCCGCTCGGCTTCGACGACGGCGAGCAGCTGTGCCGCTCACTCCCGGAACGCATCGGCCTCGCCGCGATCCCGGTCCAGGTCTTCTGCGACAACCCGGAACCCGCCAAGCACCTCGTGCGCTTCGCGTACTGCAAGAAGGACGAGGTCCTCGACGAAGCAGTCCGCCGCCTCCACAAGCTCCGCTGAAAATCCCGGTCCGTGAGCACTCCGGGTCGCTGTGGCAGCCCGAAGTGCTCACGGGTCAGGTAACCTGCGCGAGGAAGTGGTCATCGATCACCTCCGTAGCCGAGGCAGACGAATCCGGATTCGCCGTGTTCGGCTTGGGCCGCAGCGAGCGCTTCGGCTGGTGCGACTCCATCGCGCAAGGCCCTGTGCAGCGACATCATCACGTTGACCGTTCGCTCGTCGGGGACCGGGACGACGCTGGCGATCACCGTCGAGGTGCCGCGGCCGAGCAGCGTGGTCGCCAGACCGCTGAGCTGATCACCTCGACTGACGACGGATCTGCCCACGTCGCAGGCCGACAGCACCACCGTGGCCGGACCGCGGTGCAGCCTGTCGAGGTCGTAGGCGTAGAGCGGGCCGTCCGCGAGATCCAGGCAGGACAGCAACGGCTGGTCGTCGCGGAACCTGCCGTGCGCGGCGATGTGCGCCACCGCTGCACCATCCACAGTGGACAACAGGTGCTCAGTGGTCGCATCCGCGCCGGCCAGCAACCGACCGCCCGCCGCACCATGCAGGGCCCGCGCTTCGCGCTCGGCGTGGCGCAGTCCCGGTCCGGCGATCCACACCGCCGAACCCGCAGGATCCGCAGCACGCGCGTCCTGCGCTGCGCGCAGCCAACACCGCACGGACGGCGCCACGGTGACGCTCCGACCTCGGCACGCCGGCAACGCCGCCCAAGGCAAGACGTGCAACCGCCCGGTCGGAATCACCACCAACGGACGTCCCTGTTCGAGCGCCGGTAGCACCGGTTCCAGGAGCTGAGCCTGCAACTCCTCCGCTGCCTGTCGAGCCCCGTACTCGAACATCGGCGCAGCACGCGGCGCCGTGCCGCTCGCCTGCCTGGCCAGCAGGTGCCGGAGTCGAGCCGCTTGCGCGTGCGCGTTGGATTCAGGTCCGAGCACGTGCAGTCGAACCTTTTCGTCCACAATAGACACCGCAAAAAGCCTGCCGTGGTGGGAGCAAAGGCTCAGCAACGCGGCGTCACCGAGCTCGGCAGTCACCTCGTCCAGCCCGCACTGCGTTGGCAGCCCGCTGGTCCTGCCCTCAACCAGGATCGCCCGGTGCCGGACCTGCTCCTCCAACCCGGCAACGGTCCGCAGCGCCTCCTTCGGATCCCGCGTGCGCTGGGTCGCCTGCACCGCCGAGCGCAACCGCACCAGGGTCGAGTTCAGCTGCGAATCCACCGGCGGCCGCAAGACTCGACGGTGCAGGGCACTGGCTCGCGAGCGCTCCGTCCACCGCAGCACCAGTTCGGGATCTCCGCTGCGCAGCGCGGCACCGACCGCGAGATCACCGAGCTCGGCGGCCAGTCCTGCGGTGTGCACGCGCAGTTCGAAGGCCGCCATGTCGGAAATCTGACTGTCCACAGCGCGCGATCCGCCCTCGCACGCCTCGAACAACCGCTCGGTGTCATCGTCCTGCTCGGCCAGCAGCGCTTCGGCCAACCACCCCAGCGCCCGATGCTGCGGAGGCGCCTCCACGGCTTCCCGCAACGGCGCGCACATGGCGAGCAATTTCCGGGACGTCGCACGCATTCCCGACCGCGCCGCGCATCTGGCCGCAGTGAGCCGGAGTTCCGCAGCCAAGCCGGTCCAGCCGAACTCCGCGCACGCAGCAGCCGCTCGCCGCGCCGCTGACAAGGAGTATCGCGAGCACTGGCCAGCGCGTAGCTTCGCCTGCCACGCCACGGCTGTCGCCAACGCCGCCCATGCCGGACGTCGCTGCGTGCGGAACAGCCGACGCGCACTGTTCGCCGCCTGCACCGCAGCGACCAGGTCGTCGACCTGCAGCGCACAACTAGCGAGCGCCAGCCTGGTCTCTGCGAGCCGACCAGCCCTCCCACACGCTGCCAACCGATCCGCCGCCTGCTCCATCACCGCTCGCGCATCGGCGGTCAACCCGGCCGCAGCCAGTGCCTCCGCGCGATCGACCAGCGCCTCCGGACTCGACCGCACGTCCAAGCCAGCCGCGACGGCTTCCTCGAACAGCCGCAACGCGCGCGGCAGGTCACCAGCCCGGAAAGCGACGCAGCCCCGGTTGTGCCGACACCCCGCCGCCCGCGCGGTCTGCCCGTCGGATGCGAAGACCCGCTCAGCTGCGGACAGATCCGATTCGGCAGCCACCAACCGGTTCTCGTACAGGTTGGCCAGACCACGGCCCATCAGCGCATTGGCCATCCAACGGCGGTCGTCGTCGATCTTCAGGCTGCGCAGCGCTCGGGTCAGCTCGGCACGCGCCTCGCGGTGCTGATCGCCCTGGCAGTGCAGCAGTCCGCGCAAGCATGCCGCGCGCCCCTGCTCGGCAGCAGACAACTGGGGCTCCGCCGCCACCAGGTTCGCCCAGCTGGCATCGACATCGCCGCGCTCCAGCTCGATCCACGCCAACGTGAGCTGCAGCTGCCCGGCCAATCGCCACCGCTCCGCGCGCCGCGCCGCAGTGAGCCCGAGGCGGGCGTGCCGGTGCGCCTGCCGCACCCGCCCCTGCTCGACCGCTGCCAAAGCCGCGATATGGCGGGCCAGCGCGCGCAGTTCGCCGTCCGCATCGGACAGCAGCTCCACGGCTTTGCGCATCGCGTCGTCCGGCGCCGAGCTCGCGTTGTCCCTCCACCACGTCGCGGAACCGATCCGATCCGGCGGTGCCACCGCCGTACCGGCGCTCAACAGACCAGCCAATCCGCGACGGCGGGCGCCGACCGCAGCGGCCGGAACACCACGCTCAGCGGACCGCGCGGGACATCTCCCACCCGGAACGCACCATGCTCGTCCAACGCTCCCGCGCACTCACCGACCCGGTGCCGCAGCACCACGTCCCCGGCCGGCGGCGTGCCACCCGCTCGGTTCAGCACCATCCCGGACACCTGGTACCGGTCCTCCTCGATCGGGAGCAGGTCCAGTTCCAGCACCCGGCCGGGCATCGCGAAGGTGAGCACCCGCGGTTCCGGCGGACCGATGGAACGCACTTTCGCCAGCGACTCCGCGGAATCCCCGATCAACTGCAACGACACCGGATCCTGGTAGCCCGACCGACGCGACATCGCCGCGTACGCGCCCGCGAGTGCGCGCTCGGGAACGGGATCGCAGGACTGGAACAGGTCACGCAACCCGCGCAGTTCGCTCGGCAGCTGCGGATTCATCCCGCCACCTCCTCCGGCACGTCGGCGGCGAGCATGCGCCGCCGCAGCTCCGCCAGACACCGGCTCTTCTTCGGCCCGATCGTGCCGCGCGGCCACCCCAGCACCTCGCTGACCTGCGCGTAACTCGCCTCCGGCGCGACCGCCAGCACCCGCAGCAGCTGCTGGCAGCGCTGCGGCAGCTCGGCGAACGACTTCGCCAACCGCGAGCTCGTCAGATCCCGCAGCACCTTGTGCTCCGGATCCTCGGCGTACTCGGCCACCGCGAGCGCCTCGGAATCCAGCCCCACCGGCGATTCCCGCTTCCGAGCGCGGTGCAACCGCAGCGACTCCCGGCGCGCGGTCGTCACCAACCACGCGGACAACGATCCCGGATCGCGCAGCCGATCCAAGTTCTCCGCCAACAACAACCACGTCGCCTGGCAGACGTCCTCGGCATCCGCAGTGCTCGTGGTGAACGCCCGCGAAACACCCCAGACCACCGACGCGTTGCAGTCCACCAACTCCTGCCACGCCCGCTGATCACCGTCCGCCGCCCGGCGCAACAGCACCGCCACGGCACTGGTCTCCCCGACCTCCTGCACGACCTGCTCCTCCCCGCTCTCGAACTTTCGGCCCCTGGGTAATAGAGGAGCGAGCAGGCCGTACAGATTCACTTCGCGCCGATTACCGCTCGAACGGGTAGTCCTCGCGGACGAGATCGAGTGCTTCTGCCGGAGTCCGGCCCTCGTGCAGCGCGGTGGCAGCCGCAGCCGCCACCCGCGGTGCGGCGAAGGACGTTCCGCTCCAGCTCGCGTAACCGAAGCTCCGGCCACCACCGCCGGTCATCTGGACGAAACTGCTGGTCACGTCCACTCCGGGCGCGGCCGCGTCGACCCAGGGGCCGAAGTTCGAGAACTCCGCCACCGCTCCGTCCGACCCGGTGGCGGCCACGCCCACCACCGACGGCAGCGCCGCGGGCCAGAACGGCCTGTTCCGCGCCTGGTTCCCGGCCGCCGCCACGACGACCGCGTCCGACCAATGCTCCAACTCCTCCTGCAAGATCGGTGGGCATTCGTCATCGGTGGTGTGACAGCCGGCGGTCAGCACGACGACGCCGATGCGCTCACCACGTGCGGCAACGGCCAACCGCAGCGAACGCAGCCCGGACACCACCGTGTAGTCGTCGGTGAAGCCGAGCGAGGAAAGCACCCGCTGCGTCCGCAGCACCGCTCCCGGCGCGTGCTGCAACAGCACTCCGCTGACGAACGTTCCGTGCCCAGCCTGCCGGTCCTGACCTGCGTCGTCGTCGGCATCGAGCTCCTCCGGCACTGCCTCGAACCACGGCCGATCCCGGAACCACGGATGCGGATCGCAGCCGGTGTCGAGCACCCCGACCACCACCGCCGGATCCCACTGCGCCGCGGGCGGTTCCGGAATCGGAGGCGCCGCCTGCGCTTCCGCACCGGTCCCGTACATAACCGGTGTTCCGTACATGACCGGACTTCCGAAGTGCACGTGATTGGCCGCGACGCCGCTGATTTCGCGCGCCATGTCGACGCACCGATCCCGCTCCGCACCCCGCAGCCACACCCTGGCCAGCAGCAGGTCCTCGTCGTGCTGCACGTCGTCGACCCACCTCCGGTACTGGTCGAGCACCGGGCTCAGCGACTTCGCCGAGGTGATCAGCTCGCCACGCCGGACCAGGCATTCGCCGCTTCCGCCCGGATCGTGCAGCAGCAGGTCGTGCCCGTAAGCCGCCCACAACTGCCGGAGTTCACCAATTCCGAGTTGAGTTCCACTTCTTTGATCCACAGCGGACACTGTCCCCAGCACGACGTCCGTCCACAGCGGACACGCCGCCACCGGAATCGGACTCACCCGACCGACGGCGGCGCAGATCTTCCCCAGTCGCCCGATTGCGTGGAGAATGCAGGAACGACCGCTGTTCCCCTCGCGGTCGGTGGCACGAAACAGCCACTGGAAGTGGTTGAATGCCACCACGGCGTCGATCACGGCGCAACCAACGCTGATGCCGCGCTCTGCCACGCGGGACCCGACCGACAGGCGGTGGTGATCGTGACCGGAAGCTGCGCACTGCGCGGCCCCAGGTCGCGGCTCGCCCTGCTCGTCGCCCGAGTTTCGCTGTTCATCGGCATCTGCCTCGGCGGCTGGCTCGGCGGGGACTCGATCGCCGAAGCCGCCGAGCAGCCCGATCTCGAAAAGCCGCAGGTCGAGGTCGAAATCGCCCCACCCGAATTCGACGTCGTGCCGCCACGCGCGGAGGACCTGCGCCCCGAACTGGACGAGGTGCAGCGTCCGGAGCCCGAGCTGCCCGACGTCGTGGAGATCGAACCGCCGGCACCGGTCGACGAGCAGGAACCGCCTGCTGTGATCGACGATCCGGATCCCACCCTGGTAGCCGCGCCGACCGCGCTGCCACCGACGCAGCAGCCCTCCGCCGCGCCACCCCGCGCCGCGCAAGCCGTGCCGTTGCCCCCGGAGCCTGTCGCCGTTGCGCGCACCCACGCCCGCAGCCCGGCGGAACCTCGTGCGTCCAACCCCGACTCAGCCGACGAAGCACCTCTGAACAGCAGCGATCACGACACCGACCCCCCGTCGCAACCCGCTTCCGGAGACAGCGACCTGCGCGGCGCGCTGGTCGTCCTGCCGACCGGACCGAGCCTGACCAACCCGCGGACGGTCGGCTCGAATCACCCGGAGAACCGCCCGATCTCGGGTTTGTCGTCCGCCGAACCGTCAGCATCTCCCGACTGACGCTGCACCGAACCGCTTCGGCGGTGACTCTGGTCATCGCGCACCCAAACTCCGAGTCGGCCGTCTGCGCCCGGCCGGGTCGGATCGGGGCACCACCACCTCCCGGCGACGTCGCTGACCTGCCGAACCGCGAAGGCGTGGTCCCCGGCCCCGGTGCCGCAAATGCCCCTGCGGCACCGGGGCGACACCTACCGCTCGAACCGCTCATCGGCACGACGAGGGGCCGTGCCGACGGGTGCTCGGCGGTACGCGGGCGGCCGTCCTGAATCCGGGACGGCCGCCCGCACGTTCAGGCGATCGGAGCGGTCAGGACCGTCGGACCATCTCCGTGAACTGCAGCGGAAGCGGCGGCGAGACGGCGGATGGCTTCCACCAGCTGATCGCCGGGCAGCGTGTACGGCAGGCGGATCCAGTTCTCCAGCGAACCATTCACCGAGAACCGCGCTCCCGGCGCGACCCGCACGCCGTGCTGTTCCGCCGCCACCGCCAGCCGGCTGCTCACCGGCGCACCGATGTCGCACCACATCGCCAGACCGCCGTCGGGAAGTCGGAAGCTCCAGTTCGGCAGGTGCTCGCGCAGGGCGTCCACCAGGCAATTCCGCCGCTCGATCGCCTCGGTGCGCCGACGCGTCAGGACCCCGTCGGCGTCGGTCAGCAGCTCGGCCAGGACGAGCTGCTCGAACACCGGACTGCCGAGGTCCAGCGCGGCCCGCCCGACGACCATGCGCTGCACGAAATCCTCGGACGCCCGGATCCACCCCAGCCGCAGGCCGCCCCAGAACGACTTGCTGGCCGAGCCGACGGTGATCACCCGGTCGGTCAACGCGGCCATCGGTGGCGGAGGCTGCTCGTCGGTCAGGTCGATGTCCACCAGGGTTTCGTCGACGACCGCATTCGTGCAGGTCCGGGCCAGCGCGCGGGCGAGACGATCGCGGCCTTCGGCGTCCAGCCGGACACCGGTCGGGTTGTGGAAGTCCGGGATCAGATAGGCCAGCCGCGGCGAGGTCTGCCGCAGGTTCGCGGCCAGCAGTTCGAGGTCCCAGCCGTCCTCGACCATCGGCACCGCCACCGGCATCGCGTTGAGGCCGCGCAGCGCTTCGAGGGCGTTCGGGTAGGTGGGGTGCTCCACGAGAACGCGCTCACCAGGAGAAACCAGCATCCGCAACACCAGCGCGAACCCGTGCTGGGCACCGTTGGTGACCAGGATCTGCTCCGGAGTCGTCGGCAGGCCGCGCCGGGTGAACCGCTCGGCCAGCCGTTCGCGCAGGATCGGCAGACCGTGCGGTTGGTAGCCGTGGCTGTGCAGCTGCTCGGTCAGCCGCGGTCGCGCTCGGTCCACCGCAGCGCACAGCTCCGGCGGCGCAGTGGGCGTGGCCTGCGCGAGGTTCAGCACCTCAGTGCTCTCCGGCGGGAACCAGCCGCCGTGGGCTTCGTTGTCCCGATCCGAATCCGGCAGCTTGATCCACGAGCCCGCACCACGTCGGCTGGCCGCGAACCCAGCGTCGCGCAGCCGGTCCAGCGCCCGGGCGACCAGGGTCCGGCTGACGCCGAGACTTTCCGCGAGCTCGCGCTCGGCCGGCAACCGGGTACCCGGCAGGAGTCGTCCATCCAGCACCAGGTGCCGCACCGCGGCGGCCAGCAGCTGCGACGACGGCCGGTCCGCGCCGTGCCAGGAACCGAGCAGCTCGACGAGCTTGCGCCGGTGGAGCTGGGCGGACGTCGTGAAAACCATGAGTCCAATATAGTGAGATTGGTCCTCGAATTGAAGTCCAATGTTGTTCTATAAAGAGCTCATGGCCTCGTTATCAGCCCCGATGGATCTCTCGCCGCTTCCGATCCGGACTCGGCCAACCCTCCGGTTCGCGCAACTGCTCGGCGGCTTGGCCGCCTACGGGATCAGCATGGGCCTCATGGTCCGCGCGGAGCTGGGCCTGAGCCCGTGGGACGCCCTGCACCAGGGCTTGTCGCAGCGGCTGAACTGGAGTTTCGGCGCGGTCACCGCGCTGACCGGCGTGCTCGTGATGCTGGCCTGGTTACCGCTGCGGCAACGCCCGGGCATCGGCACGGTGGCCAACGTCGTCGTCATCGCGTTCGCGGTGGACTTCACCCTCGCGATGACCCCGCAGCTCAGCTCGCTCCCGGCCCGGATCGCCCTGATGGTCTTCGCGGTCGCGCTGAACGGACTCGCCACCGCGGTGTACGTCGGAGCACGGTTGGGTCCGGGACCGCGGGACGGCTTGATGACCGGTCTGCACGCCCGCACCGGGTGGTCGCTCAGAGTGGTGCGCACCACGATCGAGGTCTGCGTGCTCGCCGTCGGATGGACGCTCGGCGGCACGGTCGGCGTCGGAACCGTGCTCTACGCAACATCGATCGGTCCGCTGACCCAGCTCTTCCTGAGATTCGCGGTAATCCGCGAGAAAAAAGATCTCTGCCCCTAGAGACATCTCGCATACCACGAAGTAGCATTGACGCCGTCCACCTGACCCCCAGGGGTGGACCTTGACGCCCCCGCACTCCCGGTAACCCCCAGGCCGGTTGAGCGCGGGGGCGTCCCTACTTCACCGGTCGATCAGTTCGGTCAGCTTTCCGTCGGCCATCTCCAGGCGTCGGTTGGTGCGGATCGCGTCGAGCATGCGGCGGTCGTGGGTCACCAGCAGCAGCGTGCCCGGGTAGGTGTCGAGGGCGGATTCCAACTGCTCGATGGCCGGCAGGTCGAGGTGATTGGTCGGTTCGTCCAGCACCAGCAGGTTGACGCCTCGCCCCTGCAGCAGGGCGAGCGCGGCACGCGTGCGTTCACCGGGCGAGAGCGTGGTGGCCGGGCGCAGCACGTGGTCGGCCTTGAGTCCGTACTTGGCGAGCAGCGTGCGAACGTCGGCGGGCGGAGTGTCCGGCACTGCCGCGCAGAACGCGTCGAGCAGGGACTCCGAACCGTGGAACAGCGCGCGGGCCTGGTCGACCTCGCCGATGACGACGCCTGAACCGAGCGCAGCAGCTCCCGCGTCCAGCTCGACACGACCCAGGAGCGCGCCGAGCAGCGTCGACTTGCCGGAACCGTTGGCGCCGGTGATCGCGACGCGATCCGCCCAGTCGATCTGCAGCGTCACCGGGCCGAAGGTGAAGTCACCACGCCGCACCTCCGCCTCGCGAAGGGAGGCGACGACCGCGCCGGAGCGAGGCGCCGCCGCGATCTCCATGCGCAGCTCCCACTCCTTGCGCGGTTCCTCCACGACCTCCAACCGCTCGATGAGCCGCTCGGTCTGACGCGCCTTGGCGGCCTGCTTCTCGGATGCTTCGGAGCGGGTCTTGCGGCTGATCTTGTCGCTGTCGGTGGCCTTGCGGCGGGCGTTCCGGACGCCCTTGTCCATCCAGGAGCGCTGCATCCGGCCACGCTCCTCCAGCGCGGACTTCTTGTCGGCGTACTCCTCATACGCTTCCCGCGCGTGCCTGCGCGCGACCGCACGTTCCTCCAGGTAGGCGTCGTAGCCGCCGCCGTAGAGGTTGATCTGCTGCTGGGCGAGGTCGAGTTCCAGGACCTTGTTGACGGTGCGGGCGAGGAACTCGCGGTCGTGGCTGACGACGACGGTTCCGGCACGCAGCCCGCGCACGAACTCCTCGAGCAGTTCGAGACCTTCGAGATCGAGGTCGTTCGTGGGCTCGTCCAGCAGGAACACGTCGTAGCGGGACAGCAGCAGCGAGGCGAGCCCGGCGCGCGCGGCCTGACCACCGGACAGCGAGGTCATCGGCTGTTCGAGTTCGACGGCAAGGCCGAGCTGGTCCGCGACGCCTTTAGCGCGTTCTTCCAGGTCAGCGCCACCCAGGCTCAACCAGCGCTCCAGGCTCTCGGCGTAGGCGTCGTCCGCACCGGCGGCGCCTTGAGTCAGCGCCTCGGTCGCGTCGTCCATCACGCGCTGCGCAGCGGCGACGCCGGTTCGGCGGGCGAGGAAATGGCTCACCGTTTCTCCGGGGCGCCGGTCGGGTTCCTGCGGCAGGTAGCCGACGGTCGCGGTGACCGGGGAGAGACGCAGCTCTCCGTGCTCCGGCGCGTTCAGCCCGGCGAGCAGCCGCAGCAGAGTTGATTTCCCCGCGCCGTTGGCCCCGACGAGTCCGATGACGTCGCCCGGAGCGACGACGAGGTCCAGCCCGGAGAACAGGGAGCGGTCGCCGTGCCCAGCGGCGAGGTTCGAGGCAACGAGAGTCGCAGACATCAGATCGCAAGGATATGAGGTCGCCCGAAGGCGCCGAACCGAGACGCGAAAAAGCTCCCGTCGAGTGACAGGAGCTTTCACAGCGTCGGCGAACCTGCTCGCGCACCCGGAGTCCGAGGTGAAGGCGCGAGGCAAGCAGATCCCAGTGCGGGCGAGACTGGTCACAGGGGCCGCGCCGGAGACCGGGAGATCCACGTGTTCGTCCTCTCACCCGCGCCTGAGCGAGGGCCCGGTCGTCCGGTCCGGCCTAGGCTGGAATCAACCAACCGGGTGGAGGAGCGTTGATGGGTACTGCGGACAGGTCACCGCGCGGCGGCTCGCGCGGGTGGCCCTATCTACAGCACAACGCCATCGAGCAGCTCAGCACCATGGACCGCGACGAAGCCCTCGCCTTCATGCGCCGGATCGGCGACCTGCTGATGGTGCACAAATTCGGCGTCGACGAGCTCATGACCAAGCTGCGGATCTGGAGCGAGGAGTTCGACTACTCCCACAAGCACGATCCGATCGAGCACATCACCTCGCGGATCAAGCGTCCAGAGGCGATCGCGGCCAAGCTCGCCCGGCGCGGGCTGCCGGTCGACCCGGTGTCGGCCCGCGAACACCTCACCGACATCGCCGGCGTGCGCGTCGTGTGCCCCTTCATTTCCGACGTCTACCACCTCCGCGATCTCATCCGCCATCACCAGATTGAGATCGTGCAGACCAAGGACTACATCGCCGCGCCGAAGCCGAACGGCTACCGCAGTTTGCACCTGATCATCAAGGTGCCGGTGCACCTGTCCGACCGCACCGAGCTGGTCGCCGTCGAACTTCAGCTGCGCACCATCGCGATGGACTTCTGGGCCGCAGTCGAGCACGAGCTGCTCTACAAGAGCGGTGGCGAGGTGCAGGAGAGCTTCGCCGCCCAGCTCAAGGCGGCGGCCGAGGCCGCTGCCGGACTCGACGCTCAGATGTCTTCGCTGCACGAGCGCAGCGACGGGGCGCCCGGTTAGAGCCGGGAGTTGGACCGCAGCACCGACAACCTACGAGCCCACCAGCAGTCCGGCGCCGACGGCTCCAGTGCCACATGCGACCGGTGTTGATACCTGCCAGCTCCCATCGCCCAGCGCATGCCATATGAAGCAGCCGGAACGACGTGGCCAACTGGCTGAACGCCTACTTCTGGGACGCGAACTGAGCTTGCGTTTAAAGGTGGGAGGGCATGCTGAACGGGTCACCGCGGGCTGCGGTGACCCGTTCTCGTTGCGGGGTCTAGGGCTTCCCGGTCTTCTGGGTCTTCTTGATCACTGGGTGCCCGTCATGGTCACGGCAGTGGCGTCGTGGTGGTCAGGGGCGGGGCACCGGTGAGGGTGCAGCCCGGGCGGGACAGGTCCAGCTTCGACCCCGTGGTCAGACAGGCCGCGATCAGGTCGACCTGCTGGCCGTAGCCACGGCCCTTCACGGCGGTCACCTCCCCGTCCGGGCCCACCTCGCAGGGGTTGTTGTCGGTGCATTGCTCGCCGGCATCGTTGTGGGTGTTGTGGATCCCCACGACCGTGGTGCCGTCGGGGGCCAGCAGCGCCGAACCGGATGTGCCGAACCCGGGGGTGCAGTCTTCGCTGGTGGCGTAGCGGATCGAGTCGTCCTGCTGGTAGCCGCCCTCCCGCAGGTGCGGGACCACGGCCTCGGCGGTGCACTCGAAGCGTTGGCTGGCGTAAGCCATGGTCAGCGGGTCGCCCGCGCGCACTGGGGTGGGGGCGAGCTGGAAGACCTTCGCGCCCTCGGCCTCCAACTGCGCGTAGGTCTTGTCCAGGCGGTACAGCGCGATGTCGGTGCCGGTCATCGTCGCGTACACCAGCCGGTTCGCGTGGGCGGTGGCCTGCGGGTAGCCCTGGCGGTCGGCGATGGACACCTCTTGATCGAGGTCGGCGGGCAGGTCCACCAGCGCGCTTCCGGGCGCGGGCCGCTGTCCCTGCACGCAGTGACCGTTGGTCAGCACCAGCGCCGGGTCCTCCGGCCGGGAGGTGGAGGTGCGGACCACTGAACCCACGCAGCCGGGCAAGTCCACCGTGCCTTCCACGTTCGGGATCTGGTCGTCGGGGGGCACGTTGGTGCCGGTGATGATGCCGTTGATCCAGTCGGCGTGCTTGGTGACATCGGTGTACAGCGTCGGCGCGTTGTCGCCGCTGGGGCCGCTGACCACACCGGCCAACGCCCACTGGTCGCCTTCCCGGACCAGCGCAGGCCCGCCGGAGTCCATGTTGGACGCGGCGACGCTGCCGTTGCGGCTACCGATGCACAATTCTCCGCTGGGCTGGGCTTCCGGACACGCCGAGAGCGGCTGCACCACGGTGTCAGCTTCCCGCAACCGCGTGGGGAAACACGCTGGATTGTTGAAATCGTCGCAGGTCATGCCCCAGCCCATGATGCGGACGGGCGTGTTGTCCGGTGGCGTGGTCGAGGCGATCCGCACGGGCTTGGCCCGAACCGGGGTCCGCAGGTGCATCAACGCGAGGTCCTTGCCCCAGAAACCCCCTTCATCTTTGTTGGTTGCCAGCCGGTAGTAATGGTCGACCTCGGCGACCTCGCCCCCGGACGTGGTGTCCAGTGACCCGATCCGGACCTGCCAGCCACGCGGGACCCCCACCTTCGCCCCGGTCGGGTTCCTACCGGCGCAGTGGCTGGCGGTCAGTACCCATTGCGGCGCAAGGACTTCCACCCCACAGCCGTGTTCGTCCGGGCGCGGTGGCGCGGGAAAGGACAGCTGGAACGAGCCCATGAACGAGTAAGCCTGGGTTGATTCGGTGCCACCCACGATGGCCTGCGCCGGAACGGCGCACACCAGGACAGCGGTCAGCGCGAGCACGACGCTGCGCAACAAAGAACAACTTCGCATGCGGCTCACACTGCTCGGTCGATGCCCGCGTAGCGCGATCATCGTGTGACAGCTCCGTGACAACGCGGCTCTGGCGCGAACCTGTCGCACGTTGCCGAGAAAGGCCAGCAAAGCCCGACACCACCGCCGCCGAACGTCGATGGCATGACCGAATCGACCACAGCCGCCAATCGGCGCGATAGCGTGCTGTCGTCCCGATTCGGCCCGACGCCGCCAGAGAAGGAGACATGTCCAGTGCCCCGGTTGCTGTTGGTGGAGGACGACGCCGTGCTGGCCGAGGTGTTGTCCCAGGCACTGCGCGACCTGGGCCATTCCGCGACCGTGACCGGCAGTGGCGAGCAGGCTCTGGAATCGTTGTACGACAACAGAATCTCTGTCGACCTCGTGCTGCTGGATGTGATGTTGCCCGGTATCGACGGCTTCGAGGTGTGCCGCCGGATCCGCGCCCACCACACCATCCCCGTGATCCTGTTGACCGCGCGCGGTGATCCGATCGACGTGGTCGCCGGCCTGGAAGGCGGCGCCGACGACTACGTGGTCAAACCAATCGAGCCGCGGGTCCTGGACGCCCGGGTGAAGGCCGTCCTGCGCCGATCCACTCCCGCGACGCCGCCCGAGCTTTCGCCGCCGGCGCTCACCCTTGGCGATCTCGCTGTCGACCGTAGGGCCTGGTCGGTGACCAATCGGGGGACGGAAGTGCACCTCACGCCGACGGAGTTGCGGCTGTTGTTCGAGTTCATCGACCACCTCGGCCAGTTACTGAGCCGTCGGACGCTGCTGCAGCGGGTGTGGGATTACGGCTACAGCGGTGACGCCCGGCTGGTGGACGCCGCGGTGGCCAGACTGCGGGCGAAGATCGAACCGGACCCGGCCAATCCGATCTTGCTGCGCACCGTGCGGGGACTCGGCTATCGGATGGTCAAGCCGTGAAAGTGCGACTCGGCCTGCGTGCCAAGATCGCCGTCACCGTGGTGCTGACCACCGTGGGCGCGTCCGCCGCACTGGCCCTCTCCGCCTATACCATTCAGGCCACCTCGGCCAGGGACCGCTTCGTCAACTCGGCGACCCTCGGGTTTCGGTCCGATGTAAAGCAGGCAGCCCAGCATCACGCGACGTGCCAGGGCGACCCCGTGTACTGCTCGGTGTTCTCCGCCGCGAGTTATATGCGCGGGCGACTCGGCCTCACCTGGGCGTTGGTCGATCTCACCCCAGGCGGGTCCGTCGACAGGGACGGCCGGTACATCCCGGTCGACGGGCGCACAGGATGGCGGACCGGCCAGCTCCCAATCGCCCAGATCGACCGAGCAAGCGACGCGAATGGCCAACCGATCACCTATTCCTACGAAGGAGACGACGGCTCCTATCTCGTAGTGGCCGGCACGATAGCCCCCGGCATCGTGCTGGCCGAGTTCTACAGCACCGCCGGACTGGACCGCGAGGTCGCCAACCTGCGTACTCAGCTCGCCGTGCTCACGGTCGTGGTCGCGGCTACGGCAGCCGTGATCGCGCTACTGGCCGCACGGCGCATCCAGCAACCGGTACGGGCCACGGCCGCGGCGGCGAGGCGACTCGGTGCGGGCGCGCTGGACACCCGGCTGCCGGTGCACGGGCATGACGAGCTCGCCGAACTCGCCGACTCGTTCAACGCCATGGCGCAACAGCTGGGTGAGTCCGTCGACGAACTTCGCCGCAAAGACGCCCAGCAACGCCGCTTCGTCGCCGACGTCGCCCACGATCTGCGCACACCGCTGGCCTCGCTGGTCGTGCTCGCGGATAGCCTGGACAGCCCGGATCCCCGTGCTCGGGCCCGTTCGGTCGAGCTGCTCGGCACCCAGATCCGCCGGCTCGGCGTCCTGGTCGAGGACCTGCTGGAGATCTACCGGATCGACGCGGGGGTAGCCGATTTCCGCCCCGAAACGATCGATCTCGTGGAACTGGTGGCCGATGTGACCGGAATGGTTTCGGCGGGCTCCGAGGTCACGCTCACCTCTGCCGGGGAGACGGCGATCCAGGGTGACGCCCGCAGGGTGCACACCATCGTGCGCAATCTGCTCATCAACGCCGAGCACCACGGGGCCCAACCGGTAAGCGTGACCATCGACGGCACCGACCTGCGGAAGGCGACGGTGACGGTCCCCGATTCCGGGCCAGGAGTCCCGGACGATCTCGTATCCGTGATCTTCGACCGATTCGTCCGCGGTAACCACGCACGGGCCTATACCGAGGGCAGCGGCCTGGGCCTGGCGATCGCTCAGGAGAACGCGGTCATGCATGATGGCCGGATCACCGTGCGCAACGTACCGGGTGCAGGCGCCGCCTTCACCCTCACCGTTCCCCGCGCGAGCTCGGAGCCCGGACCGGGCGACCATCAACCGCACAACCCGACCGACGTCACCCGCTGAATACCGCGCGCTTCTTGTTTTCGCAGCTTGTGAGCGGTGGCCAGGGGCGGGGTCGAACCGCCGACCTTCCGCTTTTCAGGTCTGCGATCGCCCGTTCAGCGGAGGACGGCTTCCCCAAAAGAGCTGGTCAACGAAATGTGGTGAACACATCGAGGGGAATTCGACCTGCCGTGAACGACGGTGAATGAGACCAAAGCTGAGACCACAACAGCTGGTTACGCTGACGGTCATTGTCCGCTGGCCCCTTGAGTTCCCGATCAATAACCGAGCGCAACAGGCCGCCGACAGTAGTTGGTAATTTCCGTTCCCCCGATGGAGAGTCGCCATGTCGGCAAGGAATAGTCCGCAGACTGTGACAGCAATGGACACGGCCTCCGCCGCCACCCCGGACATCGTCTCGTACACCGCGACACCCGGGCAGTACTTCGCGATGACCATCGACGATGGCCCGGATCCCACCTACACGCCGCAGGTTCTCGATCTGCTCAGAGATCGTCGGGTGCAGGCGACCTTCTGCCTCATCGGCCAGAGCGCTCAGATGTACCCGGACCTGGTGGAGCGCATTGTCGATGAAGGGCACCGGCTCGGCAACCACACCTGGGACCACAGTGACCTGCAAACTCTGACGGAGGAGCAGCAACAGGCCGAGTTGCAACAGACCACCGACGCCATCAATGCGATCGTGCCCGGTGTGCCGATTCCCTATTTCCGCGCCCCCTACGGCCACTGGACGTCGTTCTCCCAGCAGTTCGCCGCCAGCGAGGGCATGCAGCCGATCGGCTGGTCGGTGGACACGCAGGACTGGAGCAGTCCCGGCGTCGACGAGATCTTCAACAACTACAAGCAGCAGTTCTCCGATCGTGGCGTGATCCTCATGCACGATGGCGGTGGTGATCGGAGCCAAACCGTCACGGCCATGGGCGATATCCTGGCCGACTTGGCGACGCTGGGTTACTACGACGATTTCCCGGCCACGCTGTGAGCCTCCGCGAGGTGGTGCGGTCGATGTCCTCGACCGCACTCCCCTCAGGTTGCGATGCGAACATGTAGCGGAGCTTCAGAAGCTTCGTTGATCTCCTGTTGGCGGCCCTGGCATTCTGGTCGTGCCGGGGTTGGCCGATGTCGAGCCGGTCGGTGGTGTTGACGTCGCACTCGACGCCGTCGACCCGCACGGTCTCGGTCTGCTGCACGAGGTGCGCGTGCGGCGAGATCCGTTTTCGGCTCCATGCATTGGTTTGCCAGAACCAGCGGGCGACGTTGTCGCGGTGGGCGACGACGGTGCGCATCTGCGACTCGGTGGTGATGTCCTGGTCTACGGCAGAGTGCCCGTCTTGTCGAGGTAGGTGCCGACCTTGCGGGCTGCGGATGTGTAGATGCCGTCGGCCTTGAGGGCACGGGTCCAGTCCGTGATCAGGCTGGACCAAGATCGGGAAAGCGCCGTGCTCAGATGCTCCACTGGTAGTGCCTCCGAGCACTGCGCCAAACGCGAAAACCCCCGACCGCGACTGTTTCCGCAGGTCAGGGGTGGCCGTGGCCAGGGGCGGGGTCGAACCGCCGACCTTCCGCTTTTCAGGCGGACGCTCGTACCAACTGAGCTACCTGGCCGATAGCGTCCGGTTTGCACCGTTACGCCTTGGCGACCCAGACGGGACTCGAACCCGCGACCTCCGCCGTGACAGGGCGGCGCGCTAACCAACTGCGCCACTGGGCCATGCTTCTGTATTAAGTTGTTCGTACCCCCAACGGGATTCGAACCCGCGCTACCGCCTTGAAAGGGCGGCGTCCTAGGCCGCTAGACGATGGGGGCTTGGCCGATTCGGAACCGACCCGGCCTTGCCTCCAACCGGCTTTCCCTTTTCAGGTCCGCTCCGTTGGCGTTGAGAAAAGCTTACGACATGCCTCCAGCGGGCTTGCAACAGGGGGGTCCCTCAAGCCGAACAGCCCCCTCGGGCGCCCACCTCGAGACCCTCGCTCGCCAGCCACACTACCGCCTTGACCTGCCGATCTCGACCCATCGCCACAGTCGAACCCGGCACGCGCCGAGGCGCGCCCAGCGCCCCAGCAGGCGCCGCCTCGGACTTGAAACCCGGCAAATCGCTCAAGATCTAAAAATGTGACCTGGGACTCAGTCCTGAGCGATTTTCGGCTTCTGGAGCGCACCGCCCCGACGAGCACCGCGCGACAGATCTAGATGAAGCGATCCGGCGGACCTATTGGTGAGCGAGCAGCTGTCCAACGCAACGCGCACACCGCTTTGCAGGCTGCTGCGGCGCGGCTCGGCTTCGACAGGTGGCAGCCGCTCTGAATTCCGCTCGTCCGGGCGACCCGCCCCACGAACGATTGATCTACGACGCCACCGAAAGTTACGCCGCCCCGGGCGTCGCGCCCACTGGCAGACGCCTCCGCGCGACACCCGTCAGCGGGTGACCGGCGGCTGTCCGTCGTCGTCGGGAGCCAATCCCAACATGTCCAGCAGGAGTCTGCAATCTTCGGCGCTCTCCGCACCACGGGCGACCGCCATTCTCGCCTTGTGCACCTGATCCGGCGAGATCCGCGAGGGCTCACCAGCCCGCGGAGCGGGCACTGCGCCCGACTGCCGCGAGTGTCCGTCTTCCTGCTGCCACAAGAACTGCCGTACGTCCAGCGACCCGTACATGACGCCTCCCCGGCCTCGGGTTCCCGGCGCAGGCTATCCACAGGTTGTCCACACCCGCAGCCCCCCAGAGAGTGATTTGACTTCGACGCAGAGTAATCACGCTCAGGAGTGACGATCCACTTCGGATCTTCGTGTTGCGCCGGTCACCCGCATTGATCGTCCACACTGGACGAACGGCAGAGTTGCCCCGGACACCGCCGATTCGGGGCGGACCCCTCAGGAAGGAACGCACATGAGCAGTCGAACGTTCACCGTCAGTGGCATGACCTGCGGCCACTGCGCCACGTCGGTCACCGAGGAGCTGTCCGAGCTCCCCGGCGTCACCGACGTGTGGGTGTCGGTGGACAGCGGACAGGTGTCGGTCACCAGCGAGCAGGAGCTCAGCCGCGAGGCGGCCACCATGGCGATCACCGAGGCCGGCTACACCATCACCGACTGGCCAACCGCGAACTGAGCTCCTCGCCGGGGTCGCGGTTCGCGGGATAACACCTCGAACCGTTGCGCGAGACCGCCGAGCGGGCCCGCCCCGGAGGCGCCGGACGCACGAATCGTGCGCCAAACGCTCCCCAAAGGGCCTTGCCACGTGCCACAATCGGGTCGCTGACACACCCCCGGTCAGCACCTGTGGAGATCCCCTCCGGCCCCCGCGTCCGTCCCCCTGACGCGGGGGCCCTCCGCTTCCCACGGCCTGCGACGCAGGTACCACGCGCGGTGACGGGAGCCACAGCAGTTCACGCTTCGCAACCCAACCGTTATCGTGGTGCGCGTGGCTCTAGGACGAACCAAGACCAGCCGTCGGCAGAAGGCGGCCGAACCGGCCGAACCCGATCACGAGTTCGAGTCGTACCTGGCTGCGCTGGCCCCGGAGGAGAACGTCGAGTCCACCGGGTCCGGTCGCCGCTTCGGCGCTGCGCAGGTCTACCAACTGCGCCTGCCCCTGATGGCCAACGAGCGGCTCAAGGAGCTCGCGTTCAAGCAGGGCACCTCACCGGCCGCCCTCGCCCGTGACTGGGTGATGCAGCACCTCGCGTTGGAGGAGGACAACGCAGCAGCCGCTCCAGCGGCACCGATGCGCCAGTCAGCTCCGGCCGAGTACACAGCTCTCATCGAGCACGCTGCTCCGGACGAGTACTCCGCTCTGGACGACTACGCGGCTCCGGCTGAGTACGGCGCTCCGCAGGCGAACCCGATGTGGCCGGACCAGGACACCCAGCAGCACTTCCAGCCGGTCTCCGAGCCGGTGCGGCACGACGCCTACGGCGACGTCGAGCAGACCGAGGAGATCACGGTGCCGCAGAACCGCTTCCGGCGCTGATCTGCACCCAGGTCTGGATGACTGCGGTGCGAAGCGCCACCTTGAGGGGTGGTGGTCGGGCGAGGGGCTGGCCCCATTTCGCGAGAAATTGACGTCCCACCAACCCGGGACAGCTGGGTTGGTGGGACGCCAGATTCGCTTCAGCGGGGGGCTCAGGCCGGGAGGCCGAGTTCCCGGGCGATCAGCATTCGCTGGACCTCGCTGGTTCCCTCACCGATCTCCAGGATCTTGGCGTCGCGGTAGAACCGGCCAACCGGGGTTTCGTTCATGAACCCGTAGCCGCCGAAGATCTGGGTGGCGTCGCGGGCGTTGTCCATCGCCGCGTTCGACGAAGCCAGCTTCGCGATCGCCGCCTGCTTCTTGTACGGCTCACCGCGCAGCATCCGCGAGGCCGCGTCGTAGTAGGCCAGACGCGCGGTGTGCGCGCGCAGCTCCATGTCGGCGATCTTGAACTGCATCGCCTGGTACTCGCCGATCTTGCGACCGAATGCCTCGCGCTCGTCGACGTAGCGCAGGCACTCGTCCACGCAGCCCTGGGCGAGACCGACGCCGAGCGCCGCGATCGCGACCCGGCCCTCAGTGAGCGTGGCGAGGAACTGCGCGTAGCCGCGGCCCCGCTCGCCGAGCAGGTTCTCGGCTGGCACCCGGCAGTCGTCGAAGGACAGCGCGTGGGTGTCCGAGGCGTTCCAGCCGACCTTCGAGTACTTCTTGGCGACGGTGAACCCCGGAGTGCCCGAGGGCACGATGATCGTGGAGATCTCCTTGCCGCCGTTGGGCTTCTTCCCGGTCACCGCGGTGACGGTGACCAGCCCGGTCAGGTCGGTGCCGGAGTTGGTGATGAACGCCTTCGAACCGTTGATCACCCACTGTCCCCCACTCTCGGCTCCGCTCGAGCGGGAGGTGCCCCCCTCGTCCAGCACCGCAGTGGTCTGGGTGGAGCCCGCGTCGGAGCCGCCGCCCGGTTCGGTCAGGCCGAAGGCGCCGAGGACCTCACCGCTGGCCAGCTTCGGCAGCCAGGTCTTGCGCTGCTCGTCGTTGCCGAAGCGGTAGATCGGCATGACGCCCAGCGAGACGCCCGCTTCCAGGGTGATGGCCACCGAGGAGTCGACGCGGGCCAGCTCCTCCAGGGCCAGGCAGAGCGCGAAGTAGTCGCCGCCCATGCCGCCGTGCTCCTCGGGGACCGGCAGGCCGAACAGGCCCATCTCCCCCATCGTGCGCACCAGCGGGTACGGGAACTCCTCCCGCTCGTAGTAGTCGCCGATGACCGGGGCTACTTCCTTGCGGGCGAAGGTCCGCACGCTGTCGCGCAGGGCTTCGTGCTCTTCGCTGAGCCGGTGGTCCACCATCGTTGGGCCTCCTGTGTTGTCCCGGTCGCTCATGACTCGTTCGACGGGGTGAGGACAGCCAGCGGCTGGTCGAGCCCGACCGACTGTCCCTTCCTGGCGTGCACTTCGCTGACGATTCCGTCGATCGGGGCGGTGACGGTGTGCTCCATCTTCATCGCCTCGACAACGAACAGACGTTGTCCGCTGCTGACCTGCTGACCTGCGGTGACGTCGGCGACCAGCACCGTGCCGGGCATCGGGCTGGTGACCGTGCCGTCCGAGCGGCCGCCGGCGCCGCCGCGGTCGGCGAGCAACTGGTGCTCGGCGAGCGCCCAGGTTCGGCCGTCGGCGGCGAGCCACGTGGTGCCATCGACGTGCGCGAACCGGTAGCGGCGGGTCCGGCCCTGGTAGGCGACGGTCAGCACGTCGCCGTGCACCTCGGCCGAGGCCTGGTGGACCGCAGTTTCGATCGAGACCTGGGCGTCGTTGGCTCGGCCGCGGATGCGCACCTCGACCTCGCCGCCGTCGGCCGCGAAGCGCCAGGTGCTCCAGGCCGGTTCGCCGAGCCGCCAGCCGTCGGGGACGTCCCACGGGTCGATGTCCGAGCCGATTGGCTCGGACGCGAGCAGGCGTTCCAGGGCTGCCGCCACGTAGATCTCGTCGGGCGTGATCGCGCTTTCGGCGATCAGCGCGTCGAGTTCGCGCTCGACCAGTCCGGTGTCGAGGCTGCCCGCCTGCACCTGCTCGTGCTGCAGCAGCGCGCGCAGGAACGCGACGTTGGTCTGCAGGCCGAGGACCGCGGTGTCACCGAGCGCCTTGTCCAAGCGGCGCAGCGCGTCGGCGCGGTTCGGGCCCCAGGCTATGACCTTGGCCAGCATCGGGTCGTAGTCCGAACCCACCCGGGCACCCGGGCGGACGCCGGAGTCGACTCGCACGCCGGGGCCGGACGGCTCGTGGACGGCGAGGACGTCACCGCCGGTCGGGAGGAAGTTGCGGCTCGGGTCCTCGGCGTAGACGCGGGCCTCCACCGCGTGTCCTTCGAGGGAGATGTCCTGCTGGGTCCAGGGCAGCGGTTCGCCCGCGGCGACCCGGACCTGCTGCTCGACGAGGTCGATGCCGCGCTGTCCGGCGACGGTGGCGACGAGCTCGGTGACCGGGTGCTCGACCTGCAGGCGGGTGTTCATCTCCATGAAGAAGAACTCGTCCGGCCGGTCCGCGGAGACGATGAACTCCACCGTGCCCGCGCCGACGTAGCCGACCGAGCGGGCGGCGTTGACCGCGGCGGTGCCGATGCGGGCGCGGGTTTCGGCGTCCAGCAGCGGCGACGGGGCTTCTTCGATGATCTTCTGGTGGCGGCGCTGCAAGCTGCACTCGCGTTCGCCGAGGTGCACGACGTTGCCGTGCGCGTCGGCCAGCACCTGGACCTCGATGTGCCGGGGGCGGCTGACGAAGCGCTCCACGAACAGCGTGTCGTCGCCGAACGCCGAGCGCGCCTCACGTCGTGCGGAGGCGATCTGATCGTCCAGTGTGGACCCGTCGTGGACCAGGCGCATGCCCTTGCCGCCACCGCCGGCGGAGGGCTTGATCAGCACCGGGAACCCGATGTCCAGCGCCGCCTGGTGCAGGTCGGCGTCGGTCATGTCCGGGTCGCTGCGGCCGGGCACCACCGGGACGTCGGCGGCCGAAACCGTCTGCTTGGCGCGGATCTTGTCGCCCATCGACTCGATCGCGGTCGCCGGCGGGCCGATGAACTCGATTCCGGCCTGGGCGCATTCCTCGGCGAAGGCCGCGTTCTCGGCCAGGAAGCCGTAGCCCGGGTGGATCGCCTGGGCACCGGTGCTGCGGGCGGCGTCGAGGATCCGCTTGCTGTTGAGGTAGCTCTCCGCGGCCGCACTCGGTCCGATGTGGACAGCCGTGTCGGCTTCGCGGACGTGCCGGGCATCGCGGTCGGCGTCGCTGAACACCGCAACGGAGCGGATGCCCAGCTCGCGCAGTGTCCGGATCACCCGGACCGCGATCTCACCCCGGTTCGCCACCAGCACCGCGTCGAAGTGCTGCATCGTCATCCCTTCACTTCGCCGAACGACTAGGTTTTGCCTGGTCAGGACCTGTGAGTGCGGTGAGCTGCCATAGCGACCAAAGTGCTCACGGGCCCTGACCAGCGACATCACATGCGGAAGACGCCGTAGGAGATGTCCTCGAGCGGGGCGTTGGCCGCCGCTGAGATCGCCAGGCCGAGGACCGTGCGAGTCTGCTTGGGGTCGATGACCCCGTCGTCCCACAGGCGGGCCGTCGCGTAGTACGGGTGGCCCTGGTTCTCGTACTGGTCGCGGATCGGCTGCTTGAACGACTCCTCGTCCTCGACCGACCAGTCCTCGCCGCGCGCGTCGAGCTGGTCGCGGCGGACCGTGGCCAGCACCGAGGCCGCCTGCTCGCCGCCCATCACCGAGATCCGCGCGTTCGGCCACATCCACATGAACCGCGGCGAGTACGCCCGGCCGCACATCGAGTAGTTGCCCGCGCCGAAGGAACCACCGATGACCACGGTGAACTTGGGGACCCGGGCGCAGGCCACCGCGGTGACCATCTTCGCGCCGTGCTTGGCGATGCCGCCGGCCTCGTACTCCTTGCCGACCATGAAGCCGGAGATGTTCTGCAGGAACACCAGCGGGATGGAGCGCTTGTCGCACAGCTCGATGAAGTGCGCGCCCTTCTGCGCCGACTCGCTGAACAGGATCCCGTTGTTGGCGATGATCCCCACCGGGTGCCCGTGGATGCGGGCGAAACCGGTGACCAGCGTCTGGCCGTACTCCTGCTTGAACTCGGCGAACCGGCTGCCGTCGACGATCCGCGCGATGACTTCCCGCACGTCGTAGGGGGTGCGGCTGTCGGTCGGGACCACGCCGTAGAGCTCGTCGGGATCGGCCACCGGAGCTTCGACCGGCGCGACGTCCCACGGGCGGGGCGTGCGCGGGCCAAGGGTGCTGACGATGTTGCGGACGATGCGCAGCGCGTCGGCGTCGTCCTCGGCCAGGTGGTCGGTGACACCGGAGGTGCGGGAGTGCAGGTCGCCGCCGCCCAGCTCCTCGGCGGTCACCTCGGCACCGGTCGCGGCCTTCACCAGCGGCGGACCGCCGAGGAAGATGGTTCCCTGCTCGCGGACGATCACCGCTTCGTCGCTCATCGCCGGGACGTAGGCGCCGCCGGCGGTGCACGAGCCGAGCACGGCGGCGATCTGCGGGATGCCGCGGGCGGACATCGTCGCCTGGTTGTAGAAGATCCGGCCGAAGTGCTCGCGGTCCGGGAACACGTCGTCCTGCCTGGGCAAGAACGCGCCGCCGGAGTCCACCAGGTACACGCACGGCAGGTTGTTGTGCAGCGCGACTTCCTGCGCGCGCAGGTGCTTCTTGACGGTCATCGGGTAGTACGTGCCGCCCTTGACCGTCGCGTCGTTGGCCACCACCACGCATTCGCGGCCGGACACCCGTCCGACGCCGGTGATGATGCCCGCCGACGGCGCTTCGTCGCCGTAGAGGCCGTGCGCGGCCAGCGGAGACAGTTCCAGGAACGGCGAGCCGCGGTCGAGCAACGCGTCGACCCGGTCGCGGGGCAGCAGCTTGCCGCGCTCGACGTGCCGGGTGCGGGCCTTCTCCGGTCCGCCGAGGCGGGCGCGGGTGAGCTGGGCGTTGAGGTCGTCGACGAGCTTCGCGTGCTGCTCTGTGTAGCGGGCGAACTCCGCCGAGTCCGGATCCGCGGTCGTGCGCAGGGCGGGCGCATCCATGCGGGGCACACCTTCCGCCGGAGTTAGTCATCGTTAACGCAACCGATGTTAACGATGACTAACGCGTTTCGTCTAGTATCGACACCGATGTCCACCGATGCAGCCAAACCGTCCCGCCGCGAGCAGATCCTGGCCGCGGCGGCGGAGAAGTTCGCCCGCGGCGGCTTCCACGGGGTGGGCATCGACGACATCGGCAGCGCGGTGGGCATCTCCGGGCCCGCGCTGTACCGGCACTTCCGCAGCAAGGACGCGATGCTGGCGGAGCTGCTGACCGGCATCAGCGACCGGCTGCTGCGCGGCGGGCAGGACCGCGTCGGCGAGGCGGCCGACCCGAGCGACGCGCTGGACCGCTTGGTGCGCTGGCACGTCGAGTTCGCGCTGGGCAACCCAGCGCTGATCACCGTGCACATGCGCGACCTGGACAGCCTCGCCGAGACCGATCGGCACAAGGTCCGCGAACTGCAGCGCAGCTACGTCGAGGTGTGGGTGGACGTCCTCTGCCAGGTCCGACCCGAGCTCTCACGCCCGACCGCCCGCGCCACTGCGCACGTGGTCTTCGGCCTGATCAACTCAACGCCCTACAGCGCACACCTCGACACCGAGGCGATGTCCCGCCTCCTCCACTCGATGGCCCTCGGCGCCATCGACCGAGCCACGAGCTGACCCCCTCCGCCGGTGCCGCTCCGGCGGGTGGACGCAATTTCAATGAAAAGTGGACGTCTGATTTCCATTGAGGTTGTGGAAGTTCTCCACAGGGACGGACGGTTGCCCACAGGCATCGGCGTGTCGGGAGGCGACACGCCGGTGGGTCCACAGTTTCAATTGAAACTGTAAATCCCAGGCACGGCGGATCACAGTTTCAATTGAAACTGTGATTTTGCGGAGCGCTGACGGCCGGACGATTGGTGGGGGGTGGTCGTGGGTAGAGCTGGTTGAAGGGCGATTGCGCGCTGGAGGAGGACTTGGCCAGGATTTGGATCGAACCTCAGCCTGTTCCCACGCGGGCCCGGACGCATCGACGGCGGCGCAAGGGCGAGCTGGTGCCGTGGTTGCGCACCACCGATCCCAAGCAGATCGGGCTGATGTACCTGATCGCTTCGTTCTTCTTCTTCATCGCCGGCGGTTCCATGGCGCTGCTGATGCGCGGCGAGCTGGCCGAGCCGGGACTGCAGTTCCTGTCGCAGGAGCAGTACAACCAGCTGTTCACCATGCACGGCACGGTGATGCTGCTGCTGTTCGCCACTCCGATCCTGTTCGGCTTCGCCAACGTCGTGCTGCCGCTGCAGATCGGGTCGCCGGACGTGGCGTTCCCTCGGTTGAACGCGATGTCGTTCTGGCTGTTCCTCTTCGGCGGGCTGATTGTGCTCAGCGGCTTCCTGCTGCCCAACGGCGCGGCTGATTTCGGCTGGACGGCTTATGCCCCGCTGTCGCGCTCGATGTTCAGCGTGGGCCCGGGCGGGGACGTGTGGGCGGCCGGGTTGATCGTCAGCGGGCTGGGCACGATCCTCGGCGCGGTCAACATGATCACCACGCTGGTGTGCCTGCGCTGCCCCGGGATGACGATGTGGCGGCTGCCGATCTTCTGCTGGAACATCCTGGCCACCAGCCTGCTGGTGCTGATGGCGTTCCCGATCCTGGCCGCGGCGCTGTTCGGGCTGCTGGTCGACCGGCACCTCGGCGGACACGCGTTCGACCCGGCCAACGGCGGCGCGATCCTCTACCAGCACCTGTTCTGGTTCTTCGGCCATCCGGAGGTCTACATCGTGGCGCTGCCGTTCTTCGGCATCGTCACCGAGGTCCTGCCGGTGTTCAGCCGGAAACCGCTGTTCGGCTACACCGGGCTGGTGTTCGCCACGCTGATGATCATGGGCCTGTCGGCGATCGTGTGGGCGCACCACATGTTCGCCACCGGCGCGGTGCTGCTGCCGTTCTTCTCCTTCGCCACATTCCTGATCGCGGTGCCGACCGGCATCAAGTTCTTCAACTGGATAGGCACCATGTGGCGCGGGCACCTGACGTTCGAGTCACCGATGCTGTTCTCCATCGGGTTCCTGGTGACGTTCCTGCTCGGCGGGCTGACCGGGGTGATCCTGGCGGCGCCGCCGCTGGACTTCCACGTCACCGACACCTACTTCGTGGTGGCGCACTTCCACTACGTGCTGTTCGGCACCATCGTGTTCGCGGTGTTCGCCGGGGTGTACTTCTGGTTCCCGAAGATGACCGGCCGGATGATGGACGAGCGGCTCGGCAAGCTGCACTTCTGGTTGACCTTCGTCGGGTTCCACCTGACGTTCCTGGTGCAGCACTGGCTGGGCGCCGAGGGCATGCCGCGCCGTTACGCCGACTACCTGGCCTCCGACGGTTTCACCGCGCTGAACGTGGTGTCCACCATCGGCGCGTTCGTGCTGGGCGCGTCGATGCTGCCGTTCCTCTACAACGTGTTCAAGAGCTACCGGTACGGCGTGGTGGCCGGGGTGGACGACCCGTGGGGGCACGGGAACTCGTTGGAGTGGGCGACGTCCTGCCCGCCCCCGCGGCACAACTTCACGTCGTTGCCGCGGGTGCGGTCGATCCGCCCGGCGTTCGAGCTGCACTACCCGCACATGGTCGAGCGGTTGGACGTCGAAGCCCACGCTGACCTGCGGCGCGGCCGTTGAGAGCGTCGATTCCGCGGTACCGACGCTCCCTGGCGTGTCGGGACCGACACACCGGGGAGTCGCGAGTTCGATTGAAATTGGACGTCCAATTTCAATCGAACTCGCGCACCACGTGAGCGGTGCGGGCCTCCTGGTCGACGTCGAAAAGCTTCCACGTTTCACGGGGCGTCAGATCGCACACCACAACCGGCTCGCGAGTGTGCGAACCGCACTCGAAGGGTCCACAGTGGATGGTTGATTTCCGCTGACCGCTCGACCGAACGAGCGAAGTCGGACGTGGCGCTGTTCATAAACCGCTCGGGAACAACAGGACGCGGGACTACTGTTGACAACGTCTGGGGAGCGCCTACGTGAGCCGTCTTCCTGAATCGTTTCCTACAACCGCATGAGCGGCCGCTCCGGCACGTCCGCGGCGAGGACGCGATCACCCACCGTCCAGCACGTCCGCACGAGGAGACTTCCTTGCCCATTGCCCTGTTGGCCCTGGCCATCGCCGCATTCGGGATTGGAACGACCGAGTTCGTGATGATGGGCCTGCTGCCCGAGGTCGCCGCCGACCTGCACGCGACCATCCCGGAGGCCGGCGGTTACGTCTCGCTGTACGCGCTCGGCGTGGTGATCGGCGCACCGCTGCTGACCATGCTCGGCATGCGGACCAAGCGCAAAGCGATGCTGCTGAGCATGATGGTGCTGTTCACCGTCGGAAACCTGTTCTCCGCGTTCGCCCCGACGCACGAGCTGCTGCTCGCGGCCCGGTTCGTCGCCGGTCTGCCGCACGGCACGTTCTTCGGCATCGGCGCCGTCGTGGCCGCCGGTCTCGTCCCGGCCGACAAGCGCGGCCAGGCCATCTCGATGATGTTCATCGGCCTGACCGTCGCCAACATCGTCGGCGTTCCGCTCGGCACGCTGCTCGGCCAGGCGCTCGGCTGGCGCTGGGCGTTCGGCCTGGTCGCGGTGATCGGCGTGGTCGCGCTGGCCGCGGTCGCCGCCCTGGTGCCGAACCAGCCCAAGCCCACCGACGTCAGCCTGCGCGGCGAGCTGCGCGCGTTCCGCCGCCCGCAGGTGTGGCTGGCATTCGCCGTCGTGGTGTTCGGCTTCGCCGCGACCTTCTCCTTCTACAGCTACATCAAGCCGGTGCTCACCGACGTGACCGGCTACTCACCGACCGCGGTGACGCCGCTGCTGGCGCTGTTCGGCGTCGGGATGACCGTCGGCACCGCGCTCGGCGGGCGGTTCGCGGACCGCAACCCGATGCGGACGCTGTACATCTTCCTCACCGCGCTGGCCGCCTGCCTCGGTCTGTTCGTGTTCACCGCGCACAGCACCGTGCTGGCGCCGATCACCGTGTTCCTGATCGGGGCGACCGGTTTCGCGGCCATCCCGAGCATCCAGGCGCGGATCCTGGATCAGGCCAAGGAAGCCCCGGCGCTGGGCTCGGCGAGCATCCAGTCCACGTTCAACATCGCCAACTCGCTGGGCGCTTACCTCGGCGGCCTGGTCATCGCGGCCGGGCTGGGCCTGACCGCGCCGAGCTGGGTCGGTGCCCTGCTGGCCCTCGTCGGCCTCGGCTTCGCACTGCTGTCCGGCTGGCTGGACCGCCAGCAGCAACCCGCCGCCGCGGTCACCTCGCACCGTCCCGCCACGGAGTCCGTCGAGGTCAGCTAACTGGCGCCACAGGAGTCACACTCTCTGGGCGATCGCGCGGTGGGTGAAATACGGTGGCTTGCGGTATTTGCCACAGGGCGTGGCGGGAATCCACCATCAACTGGATCGGTTCCACCTGATGTCGGCCCTTCGCGGCTGGCGACGAACGCGATATCAGCGGAGGAAAGCACCCACATGACACAGGTTCCGAACATCACGCTGAGCACCGGCGCAGCGATGCCGCAGCTCGGCTACGGCGTCTTCCAGATCCCGGCCGACGAGGTCGTCGCGCCGGTCCGGTCGGCGATCGAGGCGGGCTACCGCAGCATCGACACCGCCACGGTGTACGGCAACGAGGCGGGTGTCGGCCAGGCGATCGTCGAATCGGGCGTCAAGCGCGAGGACCTGTTCGTCACCACCAAGCTCTGGAACGAGGCGCAGGGCTACGACAGCACTCTGAAGGCGTTCGACGAGAGCCTGGAGCGGCTCGGCCTGGACTACGTCGACCTGTACCTGATCCACTGGCCGGTCGCCGCCAAGGACCAGTACGTCGACACCTGGAAGGCGTTCCAGAAGCTGCACGCCGACGGCCGCGCCAAGGCGATCGGCGTGTCGAACTTCCAGATCCCGCACCTGCGGCGCCTGTTCGACGAGACCGACGTGGTGCCGGCGGTCAACCAGATCGAGCTGCACCCGAACCTGCCGCAGGCCGAGCTGCGCTCGTTCCACGCCGAGCACGGCATCGTCACCGAGGCCTGGAGCCCGCTGGGCCAGGGCAAGGGTCTGCTGGACGACGCGACGCTGGCCGCGTTGGGCGAGAAGTACGGCAAGAGCCCGGCGCAGATCGTGCTGCGCTGGCACCTCCAGCTGGGCAACGTCGTGATCCCGAAGTCGGTCACCCCGTCGCGGATCAAGGAGAACATCGAGGTCTTCGACTTCGAGCTCGCCGACGACGACGTCGCGGCCATCACGGGCCTGTCGACCGGTGTCCGCGTCGGCCCGGACCCGGACACCTTCGGCGCCTGAGCCAACCCCGCCACAACGGCGTATTCGAGAGATCGTCGCAACACAGTGATCACTTACTGGCAGCGGTCAGCATAGCGCGAGCCGACTGGGTTTCCGTGTTCTCCGCGTTGCGGGACGACGGAAACCCAGTCGGGGGGCCAGAGGGGCGGCCATCGTGGGTGACGTGAAGCTGACCGAGCTCATCTTCGGCATAGTGCTCGACGAAGAGGTACGAAGTGGCTGGTGCGGGGCTCAGAGAGATTTGGAACGGAATCCGGCGTTTACGCGGTTCCCGCTGGTCACCAGGCTCCCTCCACCTTTGGGTGAGGAGCCCGGCTCTTCGTGCGCTGCCGACGTCAGTCCCACCAGAAGGACCAATGGCCGGAGTCGATCAGTGCTTCGGCATAGTCCTCGAAGTCTCCGCAGCCCTGCCAGATGGTGTCCGGGGAGAACGCCTCATGCTCGGCTGCCACCTGGTGGGCGTGCTCGAGCGTGTTCGGTGGTGCGGCCACAGACAGCTCAAGCGTGCTGAAACCCACCCTCACCACACGAGCCCCGAACCGCTCTTCCCACGAACGGACCACGACCGAGATCTCCTCCGTTTCGTTGGTGTGGTTGCACGGCCCGGTCCATCCACACAGCGTCAGTGTGTCCGCGCCGCGGGTGGCTGGGACGAGGCCGAGCAACCGGGAGCTGGCCGAGCCGAGGGACTCGGCGAGCATCGCGGCAGCCGTGTCCGGATCCCGGTCCGACACGCCCGACGGTGCCAGTTCGGGCCAAGGGCCGAGCGCATCGTCGTTCCAGAACCCGATCAGTACGTTCTCGGCGGTCAGCGTGTCGATGGCACCGATCGGCGCAGCAGCGAGTTCGCCGTCGTGCCACGGTCGTCCGGAGTTGTCCTCGAGCGCGTCCAGCAGCAGCGGGTAAAGGCCAGTCTTGTGGCGAAGTTCGAAGAGTCGCCGCCAGTGTCGTCCCGCGTCGGGAAGCCGTTGGTCCGAGACCCACATGACGGGGCTGTCGGAGCCGCGCTCGGGTGTCACCAGACGGCCCGGTGGCAGTCCGTCGGGTAGCGCGTTGAGTGGCGATTCGTGGTGCATACCGCAGAAGTTAGCGACATGCTCTGACGTTCTGGAGCGCTTTTGAAACAGGCCCTCGGTCAGGCGCAGGTGGTCAGGAGCTCTGTGAGGCGTTCAGCCGGGGTGTCCCAGTCGAGCGTCTTTCTTGGTCTGGCGTTCAATTCGGCGGCAACGGCGTCGAGTTGGTCGCGGGTGTGGACCGACAGGTCTGTGCCCTTGGGGAAGTACTGGCGCAGTAGGCCGTTGGTGTTCTCGTTGGAGCCGCGCTGCCAGGGGCTGGCCGGGTCGCAGAAGTAGACCGGGATATCGGTGGCGAGGGTGAAGGCGCCGTGGGAGCCCATTTCTGATCCCTGGTCCCAAGTGAGGGATCGCAGCAGGTGGCGTGGCAGGGTGGTGATGGTCTGGGTGAGAGCCTCGCGCATCAGTTCGGCGCTGCGGCCGTGCGGGAGGTGGATGAGCATCACGTAGCGGGTGCTGCGCTCGACGAGAGTGCCGATGGCGGAGTTGCCGTTCTTGCCGATGATGCAGTCACCTTCCCAGTGGCCGGGCACGGCTCGGTCGTCGGCCTCGGCGGGCCGCTCGCTGATCATGACCATGGGCGTGCTGTAGCGGGGCTGGCGCTGCTGGGCCAGGCGGCGGGGCTTACGCATGGTACGGCCGGTGCGCAGCGCTCGGGTCAGCTCGCGGCGCAGTTCGCCGCGTCCTTGGACGTAGAGCGCCTGGTAGATGTCTCGTGGCACACCTGCATCTCCGCCCGCTCGGGAAAGGTCCGGCGCAGGCTCTGGCAGATCTGCTCCGGGCTCCAGCGCTTGTGCAGGTGTTCCTGAATGTAGGCCCGTAACTCGGGGCTCTGCCCGATCTTGCCGGGCTTGGGGCGAGGCCGGCGCGCGTCGGCGCGCGTCGGCGCGGGCCTGGGCCGCGTGGGGCCGGTACTGGCCGTTGCGAGGGTGACGGTTGCGGCGGCGCGGCGGGCCGTTCCGCGTTCAGGGGGTCAGGCGGCTTGGATGACTGGGCGGGAGGCGAAGCCTCGGAGGACGTTGCTGCCGGAGCGCAGCGAGGCCACCTGGCTGCGGGTGGCGAGCCAGCCCGGGAACTTCGCCAGGCGCTGCAACGGAGTGCTGCGCTGCGCCGAGGTCAGGGCCGCCGTGCGGGACACCTTGAGGGCGCGGGGGCGGCGCTCCTGCTCGTAGGCGCGGAGTCGTGGCGCCAGGTCACCGTCCACATCAGACAGATACTGGGTGAGCAGCCAGGCGTCTTCCAGCGTCTGGTTGGCCGCCTGCGCCACCGCGGGCGGCATCGCGTGCACGGCGTCGCCGAGCAGCGTGCTGCGCGCGCCGCCCCAGACCTGCGGGACCTTGTGCCGGATGTGCGGGAAGAAGCCCAGGTCGTCGTCGGTGACCGAGGCCAGCAGCTGCTCGACCGGGTCCGGCCAGCCCCGGAAGATCGCGCGCAGGTCGGCGACCGAGAGCACCGGGTCGCCTTCCTTCCACGGCATGTCGAACCACCAGTGCAACATTCCGTCACCGGTCGGGATCAGACCGCAATGTGCGTTGCGGCCAGCGATGTTCAACGTCTGGTGGCCCTGCGCGATGGGTAAGTCACTGCGAGTCAAGCCCTGCCAGCTCGCCCAGCCGGTGGGCTTCGCCGGGTCTCCGCCCAGCAGTTCGCGGCGCACCACCGACCGCTGTCCGTCAGCGCCGATCAGCAGCTCACCCGTCGCACTGGTGCCATCGTCGAACTCGACGACGACGCGGTCCGGATGCTCGACGACACCGACGCAGCGGCGACCGAAGTGCAGCACGTCCGACGGCAGCGCGGCGGCCATCTCGGCGATCAGCGCGCGTCGCGCGATCTGCACGGTCGGCGAACCGAGGCGTTCGGTGACCTCACCGAGGTCGGCTTCCCAGAGCAACCGGCCGGTTTCGGTGAGCGAGCGCAGGCTGCGCAGCTGGCGACCGGACGCTTCGATGTCGACGCCCAGATCGCGCAGCGCGGCAGTTCCGTTGCTCCACACCGTGATTCCCGCACCAGTGGTGCGCAATGTTTCGGAGTGCTCGAAAACCTGCACATCATGGCCGCTGTCGACCAATCCGTTGGCGATGGCGAGTCCCCCGACTCCGGCTCCGATCACGAGAACCCGCATCGTCTCCATCCGTCAGCACCGACGTCAGTTGTCCGGCTCGAGTTTATCCAGGAGACCGGAAGTACCGATTTGTCTTTGCTCACAGCTGGGCCGACAGGGACTTCCGCCAGCCGCCCCAGGCGTGCCGCAGACAGCGGAACTCCGGCCACTGTTCGCCATCTCACGTCACCCGGTGGGCGGAGTGTCAGTTTTGCCTAGAACCGGCAACCCGACGCGGGCGGTCAGTTTTGGGCAAAACCGACATCTCGCAATGACGAAACGATCGCCGGAGGCGGGTAGGCACGGTCACAAAAGCAAACTATGTTGCGACCATGAGCCCTCGCGTGTCCCCTCCGTTCCGCGCCGATCACGTCGGCAGCCTGTTGCGCCCGCAATCCCTCCTCGACGCCCGCGACGACCACGCCGCTGGCCGCATCGACGGCGCCGAGCTGCGCCGCGTCGAGGACGAGGCGATCGCTCAGGTGGTGGCCATGCAGGAGGAGATCGGCCTGCACAGCGCCACCGACGGGGAGTTCCGGCGCAGCTCCTGGCACATGGACTTCCTGTACCAGCTCGACGGCGTCGAGAAGGTCGAGGACGCCAGCCTCAAGGTCCAGTTCCACAACGAGCAGGGCGACATCGAGTTCGCCACGCCGGACCTGCACGTCAACGGCAAGATCGGGCTCAGCCGGACGATCTTCGAGGACGCCTTCACCGCGCTGGCCGACCACGTCACCACCGCGACGCCGAAGCTGACCATTCCCTCGCCGGGCATGCTCTACTACCGCGGCGGCCGGGCGGCCATCGACCCGACGACCTACCCGGACCTGGCCGAGTTCCGCGCCGACCTGGCCGCGGCCTACCGCGCCGAGGTGCGCGCCCTGGCCGGTCTCGGCTGCCACTACCTGCAGCTCGACGACACCAGCCTGGCCTACCTCAACGACCCGAAGCAGCGGGCGCAGCTCACCGAGCGCGGGGACGACGCCGAGCGGGCCCACCTGCAGACCATCCAGCTGATCAACGAATCGCTGCGCGGGCGCCCGGACACCCTGTCGGTGACCACGCACATGTGCCGAGGGAACTTCCGCTCGTCGTGGGTCGCCGAGGGCGGCTACGACTTCGTCGCGGAAGCGCTGTTCAACGAGCTCGAGGTGGACGGGTTCTTCCTGGAGTTCGACGACGAGCGCTCCGGGGGCTTCGAGCCGCTGCGGTTCGTGCCGAAGGGCAAGGCCGTGGTGCTCGGCCTGGTCACCACCAAGCGCGGCGCGCTGGAGTCGAAGGACTCGCTCAAGCGCCGCATCGAGGAAGCCGCCCGCTACGTCGATCTCGACCAGCTGTGCCTGTCACCGCAGTGCGGTTTCGCCTCGACCAAGGACGGCAACGCTCTGACCTACGACGAGGAAGTGGCGAAGTTGCGCCTGGTCGTGGAGACCGCTGCCGAGGTCTGGGGCTAACCGCCCGCGGTTGCCGACCAGGCTGAAGAACGCTCATGGCAACTGTAGATTTCAGTCACGACTGAACACAGTTTCAATTGAAACTGCACATCCCACCCACGGCGGATCACAGTTTCAATTGAAACTGTGCTCTTACGCGGCTTCGAGGAAGCGGCCCGCCACCAGACCGGGCTCTTCCGCTCCGTCGAAGCGGACCCACAGGACGGGGCCTTCGAAGACTTCTGGGAGGCCGCTGGCGGTCTCCACCACCGTGCCGACCTTGTCGCGGAACCGGCCGAACGTGGCGCGGACCCGCGCGCCTGGTTCGAACGGGCTCGAGGATTGCTCCATAAGGGGGGACGTTACGTGGCCACGGGCCACAACGGAAATCGCCGTCCCCCGATCGTCGACATACCGTGCTGACCTGCACCATTGCTGCAATGGGAGGATGGCCGGAGCAACCCTTCGGGGTCGTGAGAAACACCACCTGCCGGAGGGGACGGATGCGCACCATCAAGCAGCCCGGTGAGCACGAGCTGGAGGTGAAGAAGTCCCGCTTCCTGTGCGCGCTGGCGCGGGTGACCGACGAGGCGGAGGCGCGGGAGTTCATCCAGCAGCGCCGCAAGCTGCACCACGACGCGCGCCACCACTGCTCGGCGTTCGTGCTCGGCGACTTGGGCGAGATCCAGAAGTCCAGCGATGACGGCGAACCGGCGGGCACCGCCGGGGTGCCGATGCTGGAGGTGCTGCGCCACAACGAGATCACCAACGCGGTGGCCGTGGTGACCAGGTATTTCGGCGGGGTGCTGCTCGGCGCCGGCGGCCTGGTGCGCGCCTACGGCGGCGCGGTGTCGGCCGCGCTGGACCACGTCGGCCTGCTCGAGCGGCGGCCGGTGCGGACCGTGACGACCTCGGTGGACTACCTGATCGCGGGCAAGCTTGACAACGATCTGCGATCGGCCGGTTACCAGGTGGTCGACACCGAGTACCAGGACGTGGTCCGGTTCCACATCAACGTTCCGATGTCCGAAGTGGACGCCTTCCGCACCTGGCTTGCCGAGGCCACCGGCGGTACCGCCAAGGCCACCCTCGGCTCCCTCACCCACGCCGAAGTCCCCGCCTGACCAGGCGTCCCGACCTGGGGTTCCGCAATGCCAACGGACATCGCACGCCCTCGGCTTGTCAGACCCGGCACCCGCCGACGGTTGTGGACAGGTCGTCCTCGCTGTGGAGAACTTCCGCGATTTCAACGGAAATCGGACGTCTGATTTCCATTGAATTGCGTGACGCCGGACGGCGGAGCACTGGACGGGGACGGTCAGCTGGTGCCGAAGAGGCGGTCGAGGCAGTAGTCGATCGTGGCGATCGACTCCTCGCCGGTGCGGTGGCCGAGCAGGAGGCCGATCGACAGGCCGTCGGGGACGGTCAACAGCACCTCCGCCTCCCGGACCGGATCGCGGTCGGCCGGTAGCTCGCCCGACTCCTGCGCCGCCCGCAGCTCTCCGGCCAGCCACCGCTCCAGCTCCGGCCACCGCTCGCGGTACATCGCGCTGAGCTCGGCCGAGGTGAGCGCGCGCTGGAAGAACGCCAGGTGCGTCAGGAACTCCATCCGGCTGTCCTCGGTGAGCGCGAGCATCTCGAGCATCACGGTGCGCACCTTCTGCCGCGCGGACGCGCGTTCGCCGTGCTCGTCCAGCGTGGCCACGACCCGCTCACCAGCGCGTTTGTTCACGTGTTCCATCGCGTGCAGGAGCATCTGCTCCTTCGTCTTGAAGTAGTGCTGCACCGCGCCCATCGAGATGCCCGCTTCTGCGGCGACGTCGCGCAGACTCACCGACTCCAGCCCGCCGCGACTGACCAGGCGCAGCAGCGCTTCGGCGATCTGGACGCGCCGCGCTTCGTGGTCGACCTGTTTCGGCACCTCATCAACCTTTCCAATGCAGCTGCATTGCAAGTCGCCCGGCGAAGCGTTTACCATGCACTTGCATCGTAACCCTCCGTTATCAGCGGAGTGATCTCGACTCACTGGGGAACCCATGACAGCCCTGCAACAGGCACCCACCAGCACGCGAATAGCCGCACTCGACGTCATCCGCGGTGTGGCAATCCTAGGCACGCTCGGCACCAATATCTGGATCTTCACCAACCCGCAGGGCCCGGCAGCCGCCCTGAGCACCACGCTCGGCAGCGGCGCCTCGCACGTCGAAGTGGTGCTGCGCTGGCTCGCGAACGGGAAGTTCCTCGCGCTGCTCACGCTGCTGTTCGGCATCGGGCTGGAGCTGCAGTACCGCTCCACGCGGCGACGCGGCGGCAAGTGGCCCGGGTGGTACCTGTGGCGGGCCGCGCTGCTGTTCACCGAGGGCCTGCTGCACTACGTGCTGATCTTCGAGTACGACGTGCTGATGAGCTACGCGGTGACCTCAATCCTGGTCGCCTACCTCATCGGCCGCAGCGACCGGGCGCAGCGCGGCTGGATGATCGCGATGGGCACCGTGCACGTCGCGTTCATCGGGCTGACCACCCTCGGGATGCTGCGCGGTCACGTGTCGCTGACCATGCAGTCGACCGACCGCTACTCGCACGGCAGCTACCTGGAGCAGGTCTCGGTGCGCCTGACCGACTGGAACGTGTTCCGCGCGGAGGTCCTCTTCATGATCCCGCTGTCGACGCTGCTGTACCTGGCCGGTGCGCGGCTGTACCGGGCCGGGGTGTTCGACGCCGACCGCCAGCAGCTGCGAAACCGGTTGATGCTGTTCGGTTTCGGCATCGGCGCGCCGCTGAACCTGGTGACGACCTTCGCCGGGCCGAGCTGGTTCATGGTGGACCGCTACATCCTGCCGCCGATCATCGCGCTCGGACTCCTCGGCCTGATCCCGACGGTGCTGGCGAAGCTGCGCGGTGAACCCGGTGTGCTGCACCGAGGACTGACGTCAGTCGGACGAACTGCCTTGTCCTGCTACGTATTCCAGAACCTGATGGCCGCGATCCTCTGCTACGGCTGGGGTTTGGGGCTCGCAGACCGTCTGGACTGGGCCCGGCCGTGGTGGGTCCTGCTGGCCTGGGCGGCGATCTGCGCGACGTTCATGTCCCTGGCGAGGTGGTGGCTCCGCCACTTCGAACGAGGCCCCCTCGAAGCAGCCTGGCACTGGGCCTACCGCCTGCCCCAGCACTGAGTGCTGGGCTTCCAATTTTCCCTGAGAACCTGTCTGACGAGCTGGTCGACGAAGGTGCGCGCATGACCGTGCTGATCATCGGTGGCACCGGGAAGGCCAGGCGCCCGCTCGCCGCGCTGCTGCGCGAACGCGGGATTGCGGTGCGGATCGCCAGTCAGCACCCCAGCTCCGATCCCGACCAGGTGCGCTTCGACTGGTCCGATCCGCGGATTTCGCCGCTGCGCTGGCCCCGATGGACGTCGACATCTGCGCCGGGTCGGAAGACCTGGTCACCTCGACTGTGCCGGACCTCACCGGGCGCCCGGCGCGATCGTTCCTCGACTTCGTGCGCGCGAACCGAGCCGAGTGCACACCACCGCCAGCACCGCGCCCAGGGTGAACCCCGCGAGGACGTCGTGGGGGTAGTGCACTCCGATGAAGATCCTGGTGAATCCCTCCAGGGCGGCGATCGTCGCAGCCAGCGACACGATCCGCCGCCGCTGGAGGGCCAGGGCGACCGCGAGGGCCGCGGCGGCCGCCGAGTGGCTGCTGGGCAGCGACCAGGTGCTCACCTCCGCGCAGGCCTTGATCGTTTCGATCGGGATGGTGTGGCACGGGCGCGGTTGCTGGATCACGTTCTTGAGCAGCTCGGCGAGCACCCAGGCGAGGACGCCGGCCAGCAGCGGGATCAGGTGCGCTGGTCGGCGCTCCCCGCGCCACCACGACAGGAGGGTCAGCGCGGCCAGTCCGGCGAGCAGGGCTTGCGTCGCGAGCAGCGCGATGTGATGCGCCCACAGCGGGGTTCCGTCTGCCCAGCTCGCGATCGCGCGGTACAAGTCCGCGCTGAGGTCGATCAGCACCGCACCGAGAATACCGACGTCGGAAACGGTGGCCCGGGGCCGCGCAGTGGGCAATACTGCTTCGCGGCCCGATCGTTGACCTGGAGGTTCGTCGTGCGGTCGTTGCTCGTCGCTGGTGCCGTCATCGTCGCGCTCACCACCCCGGCGCACGCCGATCCAGTCTCGCTCGACCCGCTGCTGCACTCGGCGGCCGAGCGCGTCGCGACCTCCGACCAGGTGGCCGCCGCCAAGTGGGGCACCGGGCAACCGATCGACGATCCGGCCCGCGAGCAGCAGGTTCTCGACGCGGTGGCGCGCAAGTCGATCGAGCTGGGCTTGGACCCCGCGGAGTCGAAGCGGATCTTCCGCGACCAGATCGAGGCCAGCAAGGTCGTGCAGCACGCCCTGCACGACTACTGGGCGGCGCACCCCGACGAGCAGCCGACCGAGCGCCCCGACCTGGGTCAGATCCGCCCGATCATCGACCGCCTGAACGACGAGATCCTGCTGGAACTGCGCAATACCGAGCAGCTGCGCGACCACCCGTCCTGCAACGGCCGACTGGCCGGCGCGTTCAACCGGACCCGCACCGAACTGCGGCTGGACCACCTGCACACGACCGGCCTCGCGCGAACGCTCCCGTCCCTGTGCGACCAGGACGCTTGACCTCCAGCGCACTCGAAGTCGGAACCTGGGGTCAGCAACGATCCCCGGGAGCAGCAGATGGCCATCGACATCGGAATCTTCCTGCCGCACAAGGGACTTCCCGCGGTAGAGATCCGGGAGGCCGCCTACCACGCGGTGGACGTCGAACTCGACTCGCTGTGGTGCGGCGACCACCTCGCCAGCGGAACCCCCGTGCTGGACGGAATGCTGGCGCTGGCGACCGCGGCGGCGGTGACGGAGTGCATCGACATCGGGTTCGCGGTGTACCTGCCCGCGCTGCGTCCGCACGTGTGCGCGGCCAAGCAAATCGCGACCCTGCAGCACCTGACCGGCGGCGACCGGCTGCACCTGGGCATCGGTATCGGCGACCGCTCCAGCGGCTGGGACGCCGTCGGCGTCGACCCGACCACGCGCGGCGCGCGGACCGACGAGTTCCTGCAGCTCCTGCCGTCGCTGCTGACCGGTTCGCCGACGGACCTACCGGGCGGACCGACCGTCGAGCTCGCTCCGCCCGCGCCCGTCCCGCCGCTGTGGATCGGCGGAGCCTCTCCCGCCGCGCTGCGCCGAGCGGCTCGTTACGGCGACGGCTGGTTCGCGGCCCTGCACACCCCGGCCGAGATCCGCGCCAAGTCCGCCCGGCTCCGCGAACTCGCCGACCAGCACGGCCGCCCCGCTCCCCGCCTGGCCGCCGTGGTCCACTGCGCCCTCACCAAACGCCCAGACCCGACGCTGCCCGAGCGCCTGGCCCACGAACTCGCCGAAACCCACGGCATCCCAACGGAAACCGCACAACGCTGCGTCGTGACCGGGACCCCGGCGCAAGTGGCAGAGCAGCTGGCGGCCTACGCCGAGGCAGGCGTGGAGAAGCTGGCCATCGCGGTCACGGGTGACTGGCACCAAGCCTGCGACCTCCTCGGCGAAACCCGCCGCCGCCTCACCACCGGATCCACGACGTGCCGCCCCTGATGGCTCCGTCACCCGAGATGGTGTCGATTTCGCGAGAAATTGGCACCCCTCACCCTCCCGAGTGACGCGCCGCCAGGCGTGAAGTGGTCAATTTCGCGAGAAATTGACGTTCACCCGGGTGTAAATGACAGCGGCGCGAAGCGCCACCTTGGGGGCGGTGGTCGGGCGAAGGGCTGGCCCAATTTCTCGCGAAATTGACCGGACTTCCCCCAGCCGGGGGTTACTCGCGGCCTGCCGAGGTGAAGGTCATGTCGGGGTAGCGGGTGCCTTCGACCTGGGCTGCGATCGGTTCCAGGGCTTCGAGGTCCGCCCGGGTGAGGGTGAGGTCCGTTGCGCCGAGGTTCTCGTCCAGGCGGGTGCGGCGTCGGGTGCCGGGGATCGGAACCACCGTCTGATTTCAATGGAAATTGCGTTCCCCGGGAACGCGAGGGTTGAGTCCATACTGGAATTCGGGCATCGGTGGTAGACCTGGGGCATGGTGCGACGCATTCCCCGGTGGATCGCTCGGGCTCCGATTCCGCTGTTCCAGCGCGGATTGGGGTGGTTGCTCGGTAGCCGGGTCATGATGTTGGAGCATCGGGGGCGCCGAAGCGGGGAGCCCCGGTACGCGGCGCTGGAGGTTCTGGGCCGGGAGCCCGGGGCGCTGTTGCTGGTGTCCGGGTACGGGCCGAAGTCGCAGTGGTTTCGCAACGTCAAGGCCGATCCCGAGGTGCGGGTGTGGACCGGGCGGCTGCGCGGGGTTCCGGCTCGTGCCGTGGTGCTGCCCGTCGACGAAGCTCGCGAGCGGCTCGAGCAGTACCGCCGCGCGCACTCCCGCGCAGCAGCGGCTCTGGGCAGGACGCTGGACATCGAGGACCTGGCGAGTCCTGCGCCGCTGCCGGACGACATCGCTGAGCGGTTGCCGCTGGTCCTCGTTCAGCGCAGATGACAGTTCGCGCCTGACTGGCACGGCGCGCCGTCATTCCTAGACTGGGCGGGTGAGCCTCACTGAACGCCGCAAGGCCGCCACCCAGCTGGAGATCGCCCGAGCCGCCGCTGCGCTGTTCGCCGAGCGCGGCTCCGACGGCACGACGGCCGAGTCGATCGCGGAGCGAGCGGGCGTGAGCCTGCGAACCTTCTACCGCTACTTCCGCATCAAGCAGGACGCCGTCGCGCCGCTGCTGAACTTCGGCGCCCGCCGCTGGCAGGACCTCCTGGCTGAAACACCGCACGACGTCCCCCTGCCGGACGCCCTGGAGCAGGCGGCACAACGCGCGATGACCGTCCGCGATGCGGACGACGCGGAATCCCTCGAGTGGGTCCGAGGACTCCTGCGCGCAGCAACCGACGATCAGGCCCTGCGCGCGGTGTGGGCGACGGTGAACCAGGATTCGGAGCAGAAGCTGCTCCCACTCCTCGCCGAGCGCACCGGCGCGGAACCGACCGACCTCCAAGTTCGCCTGACAGCAGCAGCTGCCACCACGGCGATCCGCGTAGCGGTCGAAACCTGGGCAGCGATGGACGCCGACGCATCCGAACCAGCAGTCGCAGACATCGCGGTCCGCTGCATGCGAGATCTGACGGCAGGCCTCAGTTCTCGCTTCTGAAGTCGCACACCTCATCGCTGACCAGTGTTCTCATCACGGGCCGATCACGGCGCGCCCCTCCGACAACGTCGATGAACCCGCGGCGGTGCGGGATGCGTGGAGGGGTTGAGTGTCTGCGCCGCTTCGAAGAAGAGCAGAACCAGGTTCGAGGAAAGGCTCTGAGATCGTGGGAAGAAAGGGCCTCGATCGAGATCGCCCCGGCGCAGGCTCTGACCATTTTCCGGACATCGCCGCTTGCCCGAGGACTGGCAGATTCCTCAGCAGCAACTCCGGAACCCAGTCAGTCCGGATCGGAAATCCGTGCTGGAAAACACTGAGGTAGCGAAGATCTTGACCACCCGAAGAAGCCACTGGTGGCGAGCTGCCGTGGTGACGGCTGCTGCCACCGGACTGCTGACCGGTGCGACCCAGCCCGCCATCGGCGCCTCCCCAGCAGAACCCCACAGCGTCGAGCAGCGGGCCTTCGAATCGGCCGCCGCCGAGTTCGGCGTCCCGGCACCGCTGCTGCTGGCCACCTCTTACCAGCTCACCAGGTGGGAGGACCACCGCGGTGAGCAGAGCAAGGCTGGCGGCTACGGCCCCATGCACCTCACCGAGGTCGACTTCGAGCAGCTGCGCCGCGAGAACCCGAAGCTGGAGAAGCTCGCCGACCACCCCTCCCTGCACACGCTGACCGAGGCCGCCGAACTCGTGGGCGTGCCGCCGGAGCAGATCAAGCGCGACCCGGAGCAGAACGTCCGGGCCGGTGCCGCGCTGCTGGCCGAACGCGCCAAGCGCCTCGGCGGCGGTCAGCTGCCGAACACCATCGGCGGCTGGTACCCGGCCGTCGCGGAGCTCAGCGGCAGCCCGCAGGCCAGCGGTGCGAGGTCCTTCGCCGACTCCGTCTACGAGGCGCTCGACCACGGCAGCAGCCGCACCACCTCGACCGGCCAGCGGGTCGGTTTCGCCAAGATCCCCCGGACAGTGCTGGACCGGGACCTGTCCGGCACCAACCTGAACGACGCCTCGGCGGCGGCGACCGCGCCCAAGCCGGAGTGCCCGGCCGAGCTGGACTGCCAGTACATCCCGGCCGCCTACGCGCCGACCGATCCGGAGGACCCCAGCGGCGGTTACGGCAACTACGACACCGCGAACCGCCCGAAGGACGTCCGGATCAACTCCATCGTCATCCACGACACCGAGATCTCGTACCAGTCCGCGATTTCGGCGTTCCAGGACCCGGCGCACGGCGCGACCTCGCACTACGTGATCCGCTCCTCCGACGGCCAGGTCACGCAGATGGTGCCCACCAAGGACATGCCGTGGCACGCCGGCAGCTGGGACCGCAACATGCGCTCCATCGGCATCGAGCACGAGGGCTGGGCCGCCGAGGGCGGCACCTGGTACACCGAGGAGATGTACCGCTCGTCGGCCGAGCTGGTGAAGTACCTCGCGGACAAGTACGACATCCCGCTGGACCGCGAGCACGTGCTCGGCCACGACGACGTCAGCGCCGACAAGCCGGAGCAGGCGGGCGGCGAGCACTACGACCCGGGCCCGTACTGGGACTGGGCGCACTACATGAACCTGCTCGACGCCCCGCTGGACGGCCACACCGGCGGCGACGACGCGGTGACCATCTTCCCCCGGTTCGACACGAACCGACCGGTGGTGACCGAGTGCCCGCCGAAGGAGGAATGCCGCGAACTGCCGTCGCAGCCGGCGAACTTCCTCTACCTGCGCACCGCACCGCGCGACGACGCCCCGCTGATCAGCACGCCCTCGGTGCACCCGCCCGGCTCGCCCGGCACCACCAAGATCGAGGACTGGTCGGCGAAGGCCACCGTCGGCCGCCAGTACGCGGTCGCGGAGCGCCGAGGCGACTGGCTGGCGCTCTGGTTCGACGGCAAGAAGGCCTGGCTGCGCGACCCGGACGGCACGAACACCGCCCCAGCCGATGACGCCGAGCTCGTGACCCCGGTTCGCGACGCGGTTCCGACCTACGGCATGGCGCTGCCGGCACCCGGCGACTACCCGGACGGCCTCGAGCCCCGGGTGATCAAGCCGCTCCCGTACGAGCTCCCGCTGGGTCAGGTGTACGTCGCGGGGCGGGCGAGCCGGGCGATCGACTACAACGTCGGCTACGACGGGGCGAACGACCCGAACAACCACACGGTGGTCATCGGCGGCGAGAAGTACGTCCCGATCTCCTACAACCACCGCTGGGTCTACGCGAAGGAGTCAGACCTCGAAGAGGCCTGACCGTCCAGGATCGAGTGAGCGCGAGCGCTGCGGCGTTCGCGCTCACCGCCATTTTGGAGTCCATTTAGGACGTACACCCGGTCAGCTCCTGCGTGCGCCGCATGGCGACGCTCTCACCGTGTGGGCGCTGCTCGTTCTCGTCGTGCTACCTCAGCCTTCGAACCTTCCGGACTTGACCGCAGCAACGAACGCCGACCACTGTTCGCGGTCGGCGGTCAAGTATCCACCGGCGCGGTTCTTCGTGTCGCGTACCGCTGCCCCATCGCCGAGGCGACCCACCTCGACGCAATCGGTCTGGTTCCCGCTACGGGTGGACTTGCGCCAGCCTGTGGGCGTAGTGGTCATTGATCGTGCTCCGTCCTGTCTGCAATCTCGGCGATGAACTCCGTGCTATCACTGGGATTCATCGCCGCACGGCGGAGCGTATCCGCCGCTGCCCGGTAATCGTCGACGTCTCCGGCGTCGGTGATCGTGGTGCTGGACCGGTAGTGCTCCAGGTGCACCACGGGTTTGGTCCGATCGAACTCGATGAGCACGAACGGCCCTTCGAGCGCCGGGGTGTAAACGCGATCTGCTAGGAGGACTTGGACTGACACGTTGTCGTATTTCGCCCACTTCAACAGCTCGTGCAGCTGATCAACCATGCCGACGTCGTCGCATGGCGGATGACGTAGCGCGTGCTCGCCAATGACAGCGCAGAACTCGACCGGGTTGCGCCGTCGAGTGATCACATCACGACGGCCGATTCGGTAGGTGACGCGCTGGTCGGCTTCGCCCCGGGTCGCGCCTGCGCCCGTGATGATCGCCCGCGCGTAGTCGGCGGTTTGCAGCAGGCCGGGGATCAGAAGCGGCTGCACGTTGGTGATGCGCTGCGCAGTGCGCTCGTACTCGGACAGCGCTGCGAGTTGACGCTCGACTCCCGGCGCGACCCAGTTCGGATCGGATGCGTCGCGAGCAAGTTCCAGCAGCCGGTCGCGCTCGTCGCCGGTGACGCCAAGGTGCGCCAGCACCGCGCCGGTGTCGGCCTCGCTCGGCGTGAGCTTGCCGTTTTCCCAGCGTGATACGTGCGTGTGCGACCGACCTAGGAGCTTCCCGAGCTGGTGCGTCGTCAGTCCAGACGCCTTGCGTGCTTCTCGGAGTTCTGCTCCAAGCTGCCTTGCGCGCGGCGTGTCCGCGGTGCTGGCCATGCACCAAATCCTATCGGCTGAACTCACCAACCAACATCACCACACGTTCGATGCATTGCCAATTTGGTGCATGCACCGAGATGCTAAGCATGCACCGATGATCAGGTGCACAACCGACCATGCGAGGTGAGGTCATGTATCCCTTCCACTGGGCTCCGGCTGCCGGGTGGCGGCATGCGAGTACCGATCGGCGGCCGGAGGGGGCTTTGGCCTATCCGACGGGGACTTCCGTGCGGACCTTGTGCCGGGAGGAGTTGTCCGCCGACAACTCCGAGATCGGCTGGCTGTGGCCCACCTGCGATGAGTGCAACGCCGAAGCCCACCGGATCGCTCGGGACGTTCACCGCAGCTCGATCGAGAGGAACAACTGACATGACCACTGCGCTGCCCGGGATCGTGATGATCGCCTCTGGCGTCGTGTTCTACCTGTTCACCATCTGCTGGATGACCGATCGACCGCAGCACTCCGGCGGCAAGGAAGGTGACCTATCGGTGTGGCAGCTCATCGCATATGTCGAAGCCGAGCAACAACAGGAACGGGTCGGCCGACACCGACTTCGCGAACCTCGACCTGAACCGCCACCACCCGCACCGAGCGTTCCAGCACCACCGCCGCTGGAACTTCAGCAGCGAGTCCTCGAATCGCTCACACGTCTCTGACTTGACGTGCTCGCGCGAAATCCGCGCGGACACCCCATTAGCCGGAGCCCCTGCCGCAGCCTCCCCGACTACGCGACGCGGGCTCTGACGGCCGGTCGGCGCGTTGTCCCCCTCCCCCGACGTGCCGACCGGCCACCCCCGCGATGCCAGGCGGTCTGCCCGCCTGACATCGCCCATCGATCCGCTCAAACGCTGGAATTCCCAATCGTTTTAAGAAAAGCCATGCCGCCCGACGAGTCAGTACAGCTCGATGACCAGCTTGTCGCTGAGCGCCCGGGAAACGCAGAGCGCCATCTGGTCTCCGGCAGCCCTGTCCGCATTGGACAGACAGTTGTCGCGGTGGTCGGGGACACCGTCGAGGACTCCGGACACGCAGGATCCGCAGATGCCCTCCTCGCAGGACTTCGCCACGTCCACGCCGCCCTCCTCCAGGACGGAGAGGATCGACTTGTCCGCCGGGACCTCGAACACCTCCCCGGTGTCGAGCTCCACGGTGAACGACGTGTCCGCGCTGGTGTCGACCTCGGTGGCGGTGAAGTGCTCGACGTGCACGTGGTCCTCGCCGACGACGGGGGCGAACACGTCGGTCACCTGGTCCATGAACCCCTGCGGCCCGCAGGTGTAGACGTGCGCGGCCGAGGTCAACGACCCGGCGACGTCAGCGAGCAGGGCCGGCTGTTCAGCGCGGGGAACGCCGAAGTGCAGGCGCACGTTCTCGCCGAACTCGTGCTCGAGCAGATCGGCGAAGGCGGCTTCGTCGCGAGTCCGGGCGAAGTAGTGCAGCTCGAACGCCGCGCCGACCCGGTGCAGCTCGTGGGCCATGCTCAGCAGCGGAGTCACGCCGATCCCGCCGGCGACGAGGACGTGGCGTTCCGCCTGCTCAGCAAGGCCCAGCAGGTTCCGCGGCGCCGAGACCTCAAGGCACTCGCCGGCCTCCACCGCGTGCAGCGCGACCGAGCCGCCCCGCGACTCCGGCTCCCGCTTCACCGCGATCAGCAACGACTTCCGGTCGGCGGGCCGCCCGCACAGCGAGTACTGCCGCAGCACCCCGGTCGGACCGGTGACGTCCACGTGCGCGCCCGCCCGGTAGGCGTCGAACGGCGCGCCGTCCTCGCGGACCAGCTTCAGCGCGCGGACGCCAACGGCCTCGTCGATCACCTCTTCAACCCGGACCTTCATCGCGACTCCCCTCATCAGCGCATGTAGAGGCCGCCGTTGGCGTCCCAACAGGCCCCGGTGACCGAGGCGGCCTCCGGCGAGACCAGCAGCGCCACCATCCGGGCGATGAACGCCGGGTCGCCGAGCCTGCGGACCGGGATGTTCTCCGCGAACGAGTCCAGCGAGTCCTCCCCGACGATGGACCGCACCATCGGACTGTCCTGCGGCCCCGGCGACACCGCGTTCACGGTGACCCCGCGCGGCGCGAGCTCCCGGGCGAAGACCTTGGTCGCCGACATGATCGCGCCCTTGGACGAGGCGTAATGACCACCAGTCGCGGTCCCGCCGTTCTGCCCGGCCAGCGAGGCCATGTTGACGATCCGGCCGTAGCCCTGGTCGGCGAAGTGCGCGCCGAAGACCTGGCAGGCGGCGAAGGTGCCGGTGAAGTTGACGGCCATCACGGCGTCGAGCTCCTCCGGCGTGATCTCCATCAGCGGCGTCGCCTGCGTGCGGGCGGCGTTGTTGACCAGGATGTGCACGCCACCGAAGTCGGCGACCACGTCGGCGAGCAGCTGCTGCAGGGCAGCGCGATCACGCACGTCGACGCGGTAGCTGCGCGCGGTGGCGCCGGTGCTGTCCAGCTCCGCGGCCAACGCCGACGCATCGTCCACATCGGACACCGCAACGCGGTAGCCCTCGGCGTGCAAGCGGCGGACGATGAACTCGCCCAGCCCGCTCGCCCCGCCGGTCACCACCGCGACTTGCGCGCTCACAGCAGGAATCCCGCTGCCGGAACGGCTTCCTGGCTGTCCACGAGCCGCACGACCTTCTGCACGATGCGGTCCGCACCCGTCTCCGAGAGCCGGATCCGGTGCACCAGGTCGCCCGCCCAGATGTCGTGGCGGCCGCGCTTGTAAGCGATGATGATCTGCGCCGACCGCAGCACCACCTCGTCGTCGGACACCGACTCCGGCACGAAGCGGGACACCGTGCGGGCCGTGCGGGCGGCGTCGACCGCCGCGATCGCGTAGCCCTCGATCATGCGGGTCACGCGCATCTGCCGCATGCGGGCATCGTCGTAGACCATGTTGAGCGAGTTCGCGAAGTCCTCGGTCTCCGGGTCGATCGGGATGATGTAGAGCCCGTCGTCCGCGAACAGCTCGTTCCAAGCCACGTAGTCCTTGCGATCGAGCAGTTCGGCCTCACGCCACACCAGCTCGATCGCCCGGACCACGCGGGGATCGGTCGTCGACAGCCGGGATTCCACCGCGGTCGCGTCAGTCATCGCCCATCATCTCCTTCCACTTGCCGTAGGCCGCGCGCATGCCGGTCTCGTCGGTGACGTGGGCGGTCGGCCAACCCTGCGAGCTGGTCTTCTCGCGACCGATGCCGCGGTTGACCATGATCGGCATGTCCGGGGCGCCCTGCGCACCGCGCTGGACCCGGTCCCAGCCTTCGGCGTCATCGGGGGTGCCGAAGCCGAACGGTCCCTGGAAGTGCTCGTGGATGCGCAGCCGCTCGCGGTTGACGGCGTCGACCTCGGGCGGGCCGTCCGGACCGATCGCGATGTGCTCGATGTAGGTCTCGTTGGCCGCGACCGGGCGCAACACCCGGAAGAACGCCGCGGACATCGAGACGTTCGGGAACAGGTTGAGGTTGAACCCGGTGCCGTGCATGGCGCGGACCAGCTTGCGCACCTGCGCCTCGTCGAGCGTCTTCGACAGCTCCGCGACGAGGTCGTCGAACCGGCCCTGGAGCGGTTCGCTGCCGTCGTCGGCGTCGAGGTCGGAGTGCTCGGGCACCATCTGCATCACGCTGTGCCCGTTGCCGAGGTCGTGGGTGATCGCGGCCGGGTCGTTCATGAACGACATCATGTCCGCGGTCTCGGCGTCGACGGAGGCCATCCACGACCGGTGCACGATCGGGAAGTGGTAGCCGTCGGTGGTGTTCTCCAGCTGGATCTTCCAGTTGCCGCGGAACTTGAACTGGTGCTTGCCCAGCACCTTGATCGGGTAGCCGCCGCCCTGCTTCATGAACAGGTCGATCCACTGCCGGGCGTCGCCGAGGAACTCCTCCAGCGGCTCGGCATCCTCGTTGAACGTCGCGAACACCAGACCGCCGTAGGTCTCGGTGCGCAGCTTCTTCAGCGACAGCTCGGACTTGTCGACGACGCCTTCGTAGCCGTCCGGGTACGGGATGCCGCGCAGCTGCCCGTTCAGCCCGTACGACCAGGCGTGATAGGGGCAGGTGAAGCCGTTGGCCTTGCCGCTGGGCTTCTCGCAGAGGCTGGCGCCGCGGTGGCGGCAGCGGTTGAGCAGGGTGCGCAGCTCGCCCTTGCGGTCGCGGGTGACGATCACCGGCTGCTTGCCGACGTAGGTCGACTTGAAGGTGCCCGGGCCGGGCAGCTCGCTCTCGTGCGCGACCCACACCCAGGCGCGCTCGAAGATCTTGGTCAGCTCCTGCTCGAAGATCTCCGGGTCGGTGTAGAGGCGGCCGGCGACCCGGTCCCCGGCGACCAGATCGGCAGCGGCGGTGGTGTTGTCGGTCATCGGGATCTCCCTGGTCAGTCGGGAAGCTCGACGTCTTCGCGGACGGTGAGCGCGCGGCCCATCCGGGCCTCGATCCGGGCGAAGCGCCACAGCTTGGCGGGCCCGTCGGCGACCTGCGTCGTGCGGAAGAGGTTGCACGCGGCCTTGACCGTCTCCTGCGAGTCGACGTCGGCGAGGATGTAGCAGGTCCAGGGCCAGCCCTCGGACGGTCCGACCATGTGCGAGTCGTCGTCCATGTCGCCGATGAAGTCCACCCCGGGCAGCGCCTTGAGCTGGTCCATCATCGAGACGAACGCCTGCCAGACGTCACCGATCTGGATGCCGTCGGTGGGCAGGTCGAAGAAGTTCTGGTTGATGCCGATGCAGAACAGCACGCGGAGCGGCTGAGCCGTCATGCGGACCTCCTTCATGGTGGTGTCAGCGGAAACCTGGTGTGGTGGGCGGCATTCCCATGAGGACCGCGCCCGCCGCGTCGTACATCGACGGGCCCAGGAAGGCGTGCTGCTTGGGGACGAGCGCGTCGCCGTGCAGCAGCTGCAGCGGGTGTCCGGTGTTGATCGGCGCGGTGCCGGAGACCTCCAGCAGGCCGGCGACGACGTCGGAGGAGGTCTTCGCCAGGTGCGCGGAGGACAGCCGCAGCTGCGCGTTCTGCTCGTCGGTGGCCTCATCACCGGCCACCACGGTCTCCCAGACCTCGTTGCTGACCTCGTAGAACCACGCCCGGGCGGAACGAAGCGCGGCCTCCGCACCAGCGACCGCGGTGCGGTAGTAGGGGCGGTCGGCCAGCTTCGGAGCACCAGTGACCCCGGCGTAGCCGGCACCGACCGCTTCGGCGTGGTCGAGCGCGGCGCGGGCCACTCCGGCGCCGACGATGGCGAGCACCTGGGCGGCGTAGGCGATCGTCGGGTAGCGGTAGAGCGGCTCGTCCACAGTGGGCGTTCCGCCGCGGATGAAGGTCCACTCCCGCGGCACTTCGGCGCCTCGCACCACCAGGTCGAACGACCCGGTGCCGCGCATGCCGACGACGTCCCACTCCTGGACGATCTCGACCTGCTCGGGGCGCAGCAGCGCGGTTCGCGGCTTGCCCGCGGTGGTTTCGTCGCCCGGGATGCCCACGCCGAGGACGTCGGCGCCCATGCACCCGCTGGCGAACTTCCACCGGCCGTCGACCCGGAAACCGGTTTCGGTCGGCTCAGCGGGCTGCACCGGGAACAGGCCGCCGGCGAAGGCCAGGTCCGGGCCGTCGCGGTAGATCTCGGCCTGCGTCTCGAGCGGCAGCGCGGCCAGGTAGACCAGGGCGGACCCGAAGCTGGCGACCCAGCCGGTGGAACCGTCCACCGCTGAGATCCGTTCGATCCGCTGCAGGAAGTCCGCCGGGGCGAGCGGCTGGCCGCCGAATCTCGTCGGGGTGGCGGCGCGGTAGATCCCGAGCTCCTTGAGCCGGGCGATGAAGTCCTTCGGCACGTAGCGCTGCTTGCGGAACTCGACCCGCCGCTCGGCGAGCTCCGCCAGCACGTCCTCGAAGGTGACACCGTCGGCTTGCAGGGTGTGCACCATCTCAGCTCCCTCTCGTTGCTGGACGGTTCCCGACGTTACGAACGCACCCGCCACCGCGGAATTGGTATTGCCTCTGCCGCCGTAGGGGATTCCTTCAGTGCGGACCCCCGCGCACCGCCCTTACGCTGGCCCGATGCAGGTCGATCCGCGCGCGCCCGAACTGACGGCGCAGGACTTCGTCGCGATGGTGCACGCCACCCGGATGTGCGTGCTGCTGCACGACGCCGCGACCAAGGACATCCTCTGGGCCAACCCGGCGGCGTGCGAGATGCTCGAGTGGAGCGTCGACGAGCTGCGCCCGCTCAAGGCCAACGACATGAGCAGCTCCGCCCAGCAGTACGACCGGGTGATCGGCCGCGCCTGGCTGCAGGAGGCCGTCGAGAAGGGCGCGAGCCGGATCCAGTGGCACTACCGCGCCAAATCGGGCCGGGTGATCCCGACCGACGCGATCGCCCTCCTGGTCGAGCTGGAGCACGGACCTGCGGTGATGGTGCAGTTCCGGGACATCGAGCGCGAGCAGGAGGTCGAGCGCGAGCTGCGCCTGACCACGTCGTGGGTGGACGCACTGGCCCACCACACCTCGACCATCGCGCTGATGCTGGACTCCGCCGGAACGATCCGGTTCGCCACCAACACCGCGCTGCCGCTCATCGGCGCTCGGCCCGGTGAACCGCTCGGTCCGCTCACCGACCACGCGCGGCTGCGACTGCACGGTCGAGTGTCCACATGGGACGAAGTGCTGGTGCGGACGGATCCGGTCACCTCGGTGCAGCTGGAGATCCCGGGTCGGCCCGATCCCGTCTACTTGGAGGGCAGCCTCGAACGGTTGCAGGAAGCCGATGGCGACGCGCTGCTGATGATCTTGCACGACGTGTCCGAGCGGGTCCACGGTCAGGTGCGTCGGGAACAAGAGATGCACCGGGAGAACTACTACGCGCGCTACACCGCGATGGGCGACATGGCGATGGCCATCGCGCACGAGCTCGGCCAGCCCCTGGCCGCCGCGGGGAACTTCCTGGCCGGTGCTCGCGCTGCGGCACAGGCGGATTCGCGCGTCGGGTACGGCATCGACAACGCGGTGCGGCAGATCGACCGGGCGTCCACCATCGTCAGCTCGGTGCGCGCGTTCGTCGGCCACCTCGAGCACGTGCAGCAGGTCGCCGACCTCAACGACGTCCTCGAGGAATGCCTGTACTTCGTCCGGTTGCGGGCGGATCCGGTGGGCATCGACGTGCAGGTGGAGCGCAGTCCGGAGCCGGTGCTCGTGCGCTGCGAGCGGGTGCTGACCGGGCAGGTGGTGCTCAACCTGTGCTTCAACGCGATCGACGAGATGGCGGTCTGCGCCCCGGACCGGCGGCAGCTGACCGTCACCACCCGGGTCGACGGGGACACCGGGGTGCTCACCGTCGACGACCAGGGCCGAGGGCTTCCGCGCGATCCGTTCGAGCAGACCTTCACCGACAAGGAGCACGGCAGCGGCATCGGCCTGGCGCTGAGCTACCGGATCATCACGCGCCAGCACGGCACGATCTGGAGCGAGCAACGCGACGAAGGCGGCTCCCGCTTCGGTTTCACCCTGCCACTGGCGGAGTCGTGAGCTGCGGAAACGGTCCCGCGGGGTTGGCTGCCCGTAGGGGAAATCCTCAGCCGGGCGCGGGGAAGTCTCGATTCCCGGGCAGCGGGCTCGTGCGTAGCGTCTCAACGGTGCCGGTAACCGTCCTGCCACAGGAGGAATCGTGCCCGAGCTGACCTCGTCCCAACGCGAATTCCGCACCGCGATGGCGAATCTGTCGGCGGCCGTCAACGTCGTCACCACCGACGGAGCCCACGGGCTCGCCGGGATGACCGTCAGCGCGGCCTGCTCGGTGACGGACTCGCCCCCGACCGTCCTGGTGTGCGTCAACCGGTCCAGCCGATCCCACGGCATCCTGGTCGCCAACGGCCGGATCTGCATCAACGTGCTCGGCGCCGACCAGGAAGACCTGGCGATGCACTTCGCCGGCGCCACGAAGGTGCCGACCGCGCAGCGGTTCACCGAGGACTGCTGGGACCTGGAGTCCGAAGGCGTCCCGGTCCTGCGCGGTGCGCCCGCCTCGATCATCGGCCGGATCATCGCCGAACGCGCCCAGGGCTCGCACTCGGTGATGTTCGTCGAAGCCGACAAGGTGCTGACCAGCGAGGACAGCGGTGCTTTGGTCTACTTCCAGCGCCGCTTCCACAGCCTGACCGCAGCCCCGCTGAGCGCCTGAGCCCGCCCGCGGAAAGGAGATCGCCGGATGCCCACCCCCTCGGACACCTCGGATGCTTCGGATTCCGAACCGACGCGGATGACGCTGACCTGCTACAACGACACCCACGGCTACGGCTGGCGGCACGTCGACCTGTTCGTCCACGACACCGAGGGCCGCGAGCTGAACTGGGTCCACTGGGCGGTCCCGGCGGACGGTCCGGACGCGGCCGACGCGGTCACCGCCGAGGTGGAGCCGCAGCTGCGGCGGACCTCGGAGTGGCGGCACGACGTCAGCGCCAGCGGCATGGACTACTGGGTGGCCGACGCGGCGTGGGAGCAGCAGTGACCGAACCGCTCTGGCAGCCATGGTCGCTGCGCTCGCTCGTCAACTCGCTGACCAGCGGCGACATCACCCCCGCCGAGGCGCACCAACGCTCTCGCGCGCGGATCGCCGAGACCGAGCCCGAGCTGCGGGCGTGGGTGGAGCTGGATCCGGACGTCTCCCCGGTCGCTGACGGGCCGCTCGGTGGGGTTCCGCTCGCGGTCAAGGACATCATCGATCTCGCCGGACTGCCCACCAGGTGCGGTTCGCAGCTGCGCGCTTCTGCCGTGGCCGCTGAGGCTGACGCGACGATCGTGACCGCGTGGCGGCGGGCTGGCGCTGTGCCGATCGGCAAGTCGGTGACCACCGAGTTCGCGTACTTCGCGCCCGGTCCGACCCGCAACCCGGCCGCGCTCTCCCACACACCGGGCGGATCCTCCAGCGGCTCGGCTGCAGCCGTCGGCGCTGGTCAGGTGCCACTTGCGCTGGGCTCGCAGACCGCTGCTTCGGTGACCCGACCCGCCGCGTTCTGCGGTGTCGCGTCGCTGGTGCTCAGCCGCGGCCGGTTCCCGGTCGACGGGGTCACCGGGCTGAGCCCGAGCCTGGACAGCCACGGCTTCCTGACCGCCGGCGCCTCCGACCTGGCCGTGGCCTGGTCCGCGCTGACCGGCGAACCCGACCCCGCCCTGACGGCGGACCGACCGCCCCGCCTGCTGCTCTGGACGGCGGAGCCGTTCGACATCGACCCGCAGATGACGGCCGCCCTGACCAGTGCCTGCGCCGAGCTGCGCGCCGCCGGCGCGATGATCGACGAGTTCCCCGAGGCGGAGCTGATCACCCAGCTCGCCGCCGCGCACCCGGTGATCATGGCCTACGAAGCCGCCCGCGAACGCTCCGAAGAACTGGCAGCGTCATCCGCTTTGAGCACGCAGCTGGCGACCCTCCTGAAAACCGGCGCGGCCACCCCAGAGCACGACTACGAATCCGCCCGCCACACCACGACAAAGGCAGGCGTCCGCGTAGCGGAACTCCTCTCCACCTACGACGCAGTCCTAAGCCCAGCCGCCCTCGGTCCAGCCCCCACAGGCCTGGACGCCACCGGCGACCCGATCCTCAGCCGCCCCTGGCAAGCCCTCGGCCTCCCAGCAGCCTGCATCCCAGGAATGCGCACGCCTGCGGGCCTCCCCCTCGGCCTCCAGCTCATCGGCACCCGCGAGTCCGAACTCCTCACCACCGCCTGCTGGGTCGAGTCAACGCTCCGCCCCTGATCACCCCGCCAAACCACAGTTTCAATTGAAACTGCAGATTTCAGTCGCGACTGAACACAGTTTCAATTGAAACTGTAAATCCCACCCACGGCGGATCACAGTTTCAATTGAAACTGCACACCCCCGCGTGTCGGGACCCCCGCGTGTCGGGACCTGTGGACAGGTCGTCGTGGCTGTGGAGGACTTCCACGATTTCAATGGAAATCAGACGTCTGATTTCCATTGAAATCGCGTCTCCCCTGGTCGGGGACCGCCGCTGCGGGTGGGACGTGTGCGGTGGTGGGGGTCAGACGTCTACTCGGTGGAGGAGGATGTCCCGGACCAGGGTGGCGAGGCTTTCGGCGTCCGCCTTCGCCTTGATCCGGGCTCGGTGGACGTCGACGGTTTTGACGCTGGTGCCGAGCTTTCCCGCGATGGTCTGGCTCGGCAGGCCCTCGATGACCAGCCGCAACACCTCCCGCTCGCGCGGGGTCAGCGACTCCAGGCGGGCCGCGACGGCGCTGCGATCGGCGTGCTCGGCGAAGCGGTGGCGGGCCTCGTCCAGCTGCGCCTGCACCAGCTCCACCATCCGCTGCGGCTGGTAGGGCTTCTCCAGGAAGTCGACGGCGCCGCGGGTGACGGCGCGGACCGACATCGGGATGTCGCCGTGGGCCGAGCAGAACACCACCGGCGCCGGGTAGTCCATCTCCAGCAGCCGGTCCTGCAGCTGGAAGCCGCTGATCCCGGGCATCCGCACGTCGACGATGACCACGGCGACCTCGGCCGGGTCGAACTCCGCCAGGAAGGTGCTGGCGTCGGGGTAGGTCAGGGCCTGGACGCCGATGCTCTCCAGCAGGAACACCAGCGACTGCCGCAGGTCCGCATCGTCGTCGACGATGTGCACCACCGGTTCCGTGTTCTCCGAGGTCACCGGACCCGCCTCCTCCGCGTCGCCACCACCCGCCCGGTCACGGCTTCATCAGCACCGACGCGGACGGGTGGTCGCTGACCCAGTCCGCGGCGAGCGGCGCGATGAACACGTTCTCGGTGCGCGTGCGTGTGATCCTCCAACCATCCTCGTCTTTTCGGAAGGCATTGTTAAGCCGGCTGGAGCGCAGCAGGGCCTTGCCGTCGGAGAACAGCCAGGGCTGCACGTGGATCCACTGGCCGGTCGCCTCGGTGCCGTCGACGTGGATCTGCTCCGAGGTGAGGTAGTGCGCGTTCAGCAGCAGCGCCGGGTCCTGCTTCTCGCCCCAGAACGCCTCGAAGTGCGCGCGGATCGCCGCGGCGCCCTCCGCCCGGCCGAACTGGCCGTCGTAGTACTCGCCCACGCCCTCCCAGACGGCGTCCTCGGCGTAGAGCTCCATGATCAGGTCGATGCGGTGGGCGTCGTCGCGGACGCCGAACTCCGGGCAAGGCGTGTCGCACAGGAACATGTAGCGGGCCTGGATCCGGCGGATCTCGGCTTCGGCCTCCAGAACCTCGACCCGGCGGGCCAGTTCGGCGACGGTCTTCTCCAACGACATATTCACCTCACGGGATGTTCCGAGCCAGAACTCAGGAGTGCACAGTGGACGATCGCGGCACGACTGCGCCAGATCGGGCGCAGCGGACTTCGAGGGCCGGACCTAATGGATAGCACCAACCCACGCCGCGCGGAACCCCGCAAGACCCGGCAAATCACCCACCGAGAAAACATAATCGCAGGTCAGCTAACCTGCCAAGCCTCCGACTGAAGGTTTCCCCTACGTCCGCTGGGGGGCTCTACCAATTCCGCACCGCTGGACCAGCACTTACGCTCGGCAACCATCCAGGCAGCGGCGCAACCCCGAGGAGTCCGGATGGCCGAGCACGGTTCCACAGTGGACACTCCGAGCACGGGGAGCTCCACGCGGATCATCGCGGTCGAAGCGATCCCGTTCGCCATCCCGTACACCAAACCGCTGAAGTTCGCCTCCGGCGAGGTGCACACCGCGGAGCACGTGCTGATCCGCGTGCACACCGAGGACGGCGTCATCGGTGTGGCCGAAGCACCGCCCCGTCCGTTCACCTACGGCGAGACGCAGGCCGGGATCGTCGCCGTCGTCGACTCGCTCTTCGCACCGCAGGTCACCGGCCTGCGGCTGACCGAACGCGAAGTCGCCCGCGCCCGCCTCGACCGCACCATCGGCAACCCCACCGCCAAGGCCGCCATCGACATGGCGATGTGGGACGCCTTCGGCAAGAGCACCGGCCTCAACGTCACCGACCTGCTCGGCGGCTACACCGACCGGCTCCGGGTCAGCCACATGCTCGGCTTCGACGAGCCCGCGAACATGGTCGCCGAGGCCGAGCGGATGGTGGCGACCTACGGAATCCGCACGTTCAAGGTGAAGGTCGGCCGCCGCCCGGTCGAGCTGGACGTCGCCGTGGTGCGCGCCCTGCGCGAGGCGTTCGGCGACGCCGTGGAGCTCTACATCGACGGCAACCGCGGCTGGACGCCGGCGGAGTCGATGCGCGCGATGCGCCAGCTCGCCGACGTCGACCTGATCTTCGCCGAGGAGCTCTGCCCGGCCGATGACGTGCTCGGCAGGCGCTGGCTGGTCGGCAACCTGGACGTCCCGTTCATCGCCGACGAATCCGCGGTGACCCCGGCCGACATCACCCGCGAGGTCCTCGGCGGCTCGGCCACCGCGATCAGCATCAAGACCGCCCGCACCGGGTTCACCGGCTCGCAGCGCGCGCACCACCTCGCCGAGGGGCTCGGCCTCGAGGTCGTCATGGGCAACCAGATCGACGGCCAGCTGGGCACAGCCTGCACGATCGCCTTCGGCGCCGCCCACCAGCGGACTTCGCACCGCGCGGCGGAGCTCTCCAACTTCCTGGACATGACCGACGACCTGCTCACCGAGCCGCTGCAGATCCGCGACGGCGAGCTGCGGGTCCGGCCAGGTGCCGGGATCGGGGTCGAGATCGACCCGGACAAGCTCGCCCACTACCGCCAGGACTCGTGACCGGCGATCACGACCATCGCCGCGCACGACAACAGGGATGGAGGACCCAGATGAGCGCCGCTGACGAGACCGCCACGGCAGCCGCTTCGGGAGCTGCCGCGACCGAGCGCTTCCACCACGACAAGTCGCCGTACGACGCGGTCAAGGACACCCCGAAGGAGCGCGTCGACCTGCTCGCGCGCGAGGTCATCGGCGCGATCCACGAGACGATCCGCAAGCACCAGGTCACCTACGCCGAGTACAACGCGCTGAAGGCGTGGCTGATCCAGGTCGGCGCGGACGGCGAGTGGCCGCTGTTCCTGGACGTCTGGGTGGAGCACGTGGTCGAGGACGTGGCCACCGCCGACCGCCAGGGCAGCAAGGGCTCGATCGAGGGCCCGTACTACGCCCCGAACGCCCCCGAGCGCGGCGCGGACGGCGACCTGCCGATGCGCGAAGACGAGGCAGGCACCCCGCTGCTGTGGGAAGGCTCGATCACCGCGGTCGACGGCACCCCGCTGGCCGGGACAGTGGAGCTGTGGCACGCCGACTCCGACGGCTTCTACAGCCAGTTCGCCCCGGGCTTGCCGGAGTGGAACCTGCGCGGCACCTTCACCACCGGCGAGGACGGCAAGTTCCGGATCCGCACGATCCAGCCGGCGCCGTACCAGATCCCCACCGACGGGGCCTGCGGCAAGCTGATCGCCGCTGCCGGCTGGCACGCGTGGCGCCCGGCGCACCTGCACGTGAAGGTCTCCGCGCCCGGCCACGAGCAGCTCATCGCGCAGCTGTACTTCCCCGGCGACCCGCACAACGACGACGACATCGCCAACGCGGTGAAGCCGGAGCTGATCCTCTCGCCGGTCTCCCAGGCCGACGGCAGCGCTAAGATCGACTACAGCTTCGTGCTCGACCCGCAGGAGGACTGACCATGCTGTTCCAGGTGCGGATGGACGTGCGGTTGCCGCACGATCTCGACCCGGAGGCCCGGACCGAGATCATCGCCCGGGAGAAGGCGTACGCCCAGGAGCTGCAGCGGTCCGGCAAGTGGCCGCAGATCTGGCGCATCGTCGGCGAGTACGCGAACATCTCGATCTTCGACGTCGAGTCCAACGACGAGCTGCACGCGCTGCTGTCCGGACTGCCGCTGTTCCCGTACATGGACATCCACGTCACGCCACTGGCCAAGCACCCGTCCGACATCAAGGACTGAGTCCACTTCGGACGGTCGGGGTGGGTTCGCCGCAGAACCCACCCCGATATCAATTCCCGCCGAATCCTCCCGCGACGAGCGCCGCTTGCCCTACTGTGGCCGAGTTCCGGAACTCGATTCTCGGGAGCATCGGTTGCGCAAGCTGCTGCGCCGCACTCGTTCCAAGGCCGACTACACGTGGTTCCTGGCGGTCCGCGAATGGCCCGTGCTGGTGTCCGCGCTCGGCGTGCTGCTCGGCGCGATCACCATCCTGCCCAGCGCGGTGGGCGTCGTGATCTCGGTGATCGCGCTGCTGCTCGGAGCCGCGACTTTCGTGCGCGACCTGCGCAACCTGCGGCAGCGGTGGTCCTCCCACGAGTTCTCGCTGATCGCCGCACCGTTCCCGCACGAGGCGCTGCCACCTCCGGCCGCGTACCCGGACGCCGAGTACAGCTACCTGTCCAACCGCGGAACCGCGCTGCTCAGCGACGAGATCGACCGCAGCTTGCGGGAACGCTCCTTCACCGTGCGGATGGCCGACGAGCCCTATCGGCTCCCACCGATCCTGCGTGCCACCGCCCCGCACGTGCTGCCCATCCGGGCCCGCGGGCGCCTGCTGTTCAACGGCCCGGTGGTGGGCATGCGCACCGACCCGCTGCCAGGAGTCGGCGAGGCGGAGATCCAGCTGCACCGCGCCCGGTTCTTCGACTTCCAGTGCTCCAACGAGCTGTGCGCGATGCGCATCACCAACCGGGAGACGGGCGAGGACTTCGACCCGCGCCGCCGCCTGCTGACCGACGCGTCCGGCCGGATCGTCACCCTGGCGGCCAGCGTCCTGTCCGACGTCGTGGGGATCTCCACGTTGGCGATCACCACCGACGGCCTGCTGCTCCTGGTGGGTCAATCCGACCGCAACGCGGCCAGCCCGCTGCTGCAGGCCCCGTCCGGCAGCGGCTCCCTGGAACCCCGCGACCTCGTCGACGCCGACGGCGGCACGCGGAAAACCCTGGCCGACGTCCTGCGAGCAGGCATGGAGCGCGAGTTCTGCGAAGAGACGGGCGTGAGCCCAGACGCCATCGCGGGCACCGAGATGACGGGCTTCGCGCGCTGGATGGAACGCGGCGCGAAACCGGAGTTCTTCGGCCTGACCGAGCTGTCGGTGTCGAGCACCGAAATCCGCGGCACAGCACCGCGAGGCGCGGAGCGCCTGTACAGCTCCGACGTCACCACCCTGGAGATCGATCTCGTCGCGCTGGGCGCCGAACTCCGCGCGGGAACCCCGATCCTCGAAGCCCCGAGCCTCCCACCCGTGATCCGCGACGTCGGTTCCCTCCCGCTCCTCCTCGCCATCCGCGCCGCAGCCCGCCACCGCACCGCCTGACCCCGTCAAAACCGGCGAAATTCTCTTTCGGGCGTCTATCGTGAAGCTCCCGGCGACGAACGGAGCGGTTGGCGCGATGGAGTTCGAGCACCGCCCGTCCGATTCCCCTTACATCGAGCGGGTTTGGAGCAGCAGCGGAGCGGTAGCCCGCATGCACTCCATCGCGTACGCGAACTGGGAACTCGTGACCTGGGAGGACCAAGGGCGCGTGCACGTCGCGGTCCGAGGCCCCGAAACATCGCCGAGCACCGTGGAAGTCGGCGCCGAATCGGCGTCATTCGGGATCGTTTTCGCGCACGGCGCCTCCATGCCGCACCTACCGGTGTCGCAGCTGGTCGACACCGGCGTCCTGTCCTCGCACGTCACGTCGAAGGACTTCGCGATGCGGAACGAAGTGTGGGAGCTGCCCACCTTCGACACGGCCGAGGACTTCGTGAACCGCCTGGTGCGCAGCGGCGTGCTGGTGCGCGACCCGCTCGTGTCCGACGTGCTCGCGGGCGACGAGGCCGCCGGGCTCAGCCCCCGCTCGGTGCAGCGCCGCGTGGTCACCGCGACCGGGTTGACGCAGGGGAAGATCCGGCAGATCGAACGAGCACGACAGGCGGCAGTGCTGCTCGGCGAGGGCGTCTCGGCGCTGGACGTGGTGCACCAGCTCGGCTACTACGACCAGCCGCACATGGCCCGATCGCTCACGAGATTCCTCGGCCGCACCGCCACTGAGCTGCAACAACCCGACGAATCCGAGCCCCTGTCGCTTCTGTACAAGATCGGCGACTGACTCCCCGCATACGGTTTCCGCAATGCCGCACCTCGCGGCTCCGGAACAGGAGAAACCGATGTCGAAGTTCGCCCTGATCTACCAGTACAACCCCACCGAGGCCGGTCCATCCCAGGGCGAGATCGACGAGTGGGTCGCCTACGACAAGGAGGTCCGCGACGCGGGCGTCTTCGTGTACGAGGCCGGCTACCACGACGCCGAAGCATCCCGCACGGTCAGCGTCCGCGACGGCTCGACGATCGTGAACGACGGCGTCGCCCACCCCTCGGAAGCGGTCGTCTCCGGCCTCTACGTCATCGACGTCGCCGACATCAACGCCGCGACCGCCTGGGCCGAGAAGATCCCCACGGCCCGCTACGGCAGCGTCGACATCCGCCCAGTCGTCGAATTCTGAAGCTGACCCCGGGGTTCCTCGCCCTCAAACCGGACCCGCGGGGAGTGCGAATTCCCTACGCTGGCGCGATGATCAGACGCTCCGCCAGGCGGAAAGCGATCAGTCCTGCCGGGTTCCTCCTGGTGATGTTGTGCTTCGGGCTGCCGTTCGTCACGGTGTCCTGCGAGAGCTCGGTCGGGTCGATCAGCGCTGAGATCACTGGCTGGGACCTGGTCTTCGGCGGCAAGGCCACCACGACCGCCACCGGCGACTTCGCTCCGACGGGGCCGGTGCCGACCCCGAGGAATCGGTTCCGCTGCAACCGCTGATGATCGCCTCGTCCACGCTCGTCCTCGTCGGCGTCGCGTCGTCCTGGCTGCGCCAGTGGATCGGGGCCGCTCTCGGCGTCGCGGCTGCCGTACTGCTGATGATCGGCCAGAGCCAGGTGCGCTACGCCCTCCTGGCCGGGATGAAGAAGTCCGACCCCATCCCGGACACGCTCCCCGAGGCCATGTTCCACTCCCGGTTCGGCTACTGGCTGTGCGTGGTGCTCCTGTTCGGCATCGCCACCCACAACATCGTCGAGATGGTCCGGACCCGCCGCACCCCGCCACCGGGCTGAAAAGCGAATCCGGGCCGGGGATTTCTCCATACATTGATCATTTGTCAGCCGGTCCTGCGATGCTGCGCTCCCATGACGGAAAGCAGCGGCATGACCGAACAACAATCCCTGGTGGACGCTGACGGGTTCGCGCGACCGCTTCCTCCCGACCCGCTGAGCCCGGTTCCGGACGAGGTCGAACGCGGGCTGGCGGCTTACCGGGCGGGCGATGTCCGGCAAGCGCAGGCCTCGCTGAGCGCGATCGCCGAATCGGGACGCACCGCCGCCTCCGGGCACGCAGCCATGGCGCTGGCCGGCGTTGAACTCGCCGAGAACGGCCTCAGCGCCGACTGCAAGAAGTGGCTGGAGCAGGTCGTCTCGGGCGAGGACCCCTGGCTGGCCCCCTTGGCCGCGGTGATGCTCGCCCCGGACTTCGAGGCGCACATCGCAGGCTCCGAGTTCTTGCTCGGCCACCTCGCCAGCCAGCTCACCGGAGACCTGGCGGCTGCCCGGAAGGGGTTCGAACAAACCCTCGCCGACGTCGAAGAAGTGAGGGCGGAGTGGGACGAGGACGACGACGACCTCGTGAACACCATCCTGAACCGGCGGGACATCGCCAAAGTCCTCCTGGGCAACGTCCTGATCCAGAGCGGTGACTCGGCCGCGGCCCTCAAACCGCTGAGCCGTTCGCGATCGGCGTGCGACGGCCTGCTCGCGGCCTACGCGGGCCACCTCGAAGGACATGTGCTCATCGAGCAGGACGAGATGGAGCGCGCGAGCGAGGTGCTCTTCTGCGCCGCCGACGAGTCCCACCCGAGCAACTCCGGGACCGAGGCGCTGCTCCCGTGGGTCCTCATCCGCTACGGCGAGCTCCTGGCGGGCAACCCGTGGATGGACATCGTCACCGACCAGGTGGAGGAAAGCGCCGTGAGCGAGGGTTCGGTGATCCGGTACCCCTTCGAATCCGCCGCGCACTTCAAGACGTCGAGCCGGCCCGCACTCGCCGATGTCGGCCTCCACCTGTTCCCCGCGGACTTCGAACCGGTGCACGCAGCCCTTGAGCGTCTGAAGACCTGGAGCGACGAACGGTACGAACGCGCCCGCAGGCTGATCCTCGTGCTCCACGACTTCGTCGAGGACGACCGCGACGAGGAGCGGACGCAAGGCCTGGCAGACCTGCGGAAGGAGCTTGACCTCCCTCGCCTCCACTGAACGCAGCACGCGGCAGCAGAAAGTCCTTTATGGACACCCTCCGGAATCGCTTCGCCGCTCGACGCGAACGAGCGCCTCCCGCACCGCACGAGCCAGCGCTGCGCTGAGCGGCGCCCCGGTGTTCCGCCATGGCCCCAGGGCCTGCACCAGCTGATCGACTCCTATTCGCACTGGTCCAGTTTCCCAGAATTGGACCAGGCGCTGGACCGTCAGGCTCCGTACGGTCTTGATCGCACAGCACGAACGGAGACATGCCATGCACCCGCGACTTGCCACTGACCGCGACGGATTGCCGCACCTGCTGGAGGCCGTTCAGCAGCACGCCGCCGGCGTGCTTTCCCAGCTCTCCGAAAGGAAGGTCGTACCCGCAGCTCCCTTGCCGGAACCGGACCCGCTGTCCGTGCAGGGGGCAGGGCTGCAGACAGCGCTGGAGGAATTCGCCGCCCGCTGGGAACCGGCGCTGTCGGCGAGCGCTGGACCGCGCTATCTCGGATTCGTCATCGGCGGGGCGACGCCCGCCGCGCTGGCCGGCGACTGGATGACCGCGACCTGGGACCAGAACGCCTTTTCGTCCTTGGACGGGGCGGGACAGCACCTGGAGCGCGAGACGATCGGGTGGCTGCGGGCCCTGTTCGGCCTGTCCGACCAGCAGCACGGAACCTTCGTCAGCGGGGCCACCATGTCCAACACCGTCGGCCTCGCGATCGCCCGCGAATGGCTCGGAGAACAGCAGGGCATCTCACCGGCCGAGCACGGAGCGGGCGCGCTCGGCGCCGTACGGGTGCTGTCGGGAGCCGCGCATTCCAGCGTGCCCAAGGGGCTGTCCATGCTCGGACTGGGACGCCGAGCCCTGGTCCAGGTGCCAACCCAGCCCGGACGGGAAGCCGTCGACCTATCGGCGCTGGAGCACACGCTCGCCGAGGGCGAGTCGGACAGCCCGTGCATCGTGATCGCCAACGCGGGCACCGTCAACACTGCCGACTTCGACGACCTGCGTGCCATCGCCGCGCTGCGCGAGCGCTACTCCTTCTGGCTGCACGTGGACGCCGCCTTCGGCGCCTTCGCCGCCCTGTCTCCCGATCACGCGCACCTGGTCGACGGCCTCGACCTGGCCGACTCCATCTGCATCGACCTGCACAAATGGCTGAACGTCTGCTACGACAGCGCCGTGCAGTTCACCCGCCGCCCTGACCTGCAAACGAGTGTCTTCCAGAACGCGGCGGCCTACCTAGGCCCGCTCGGAGACACCCCCGACATGGCCCACCTCACCCCGGAGAACTCCCGTCGCCTGCGCGCCCTCGCCGCTTGGTTCACCCTGCGGGCCTACGGGCAAGACGGCCATCGCGAGATCACCGAGAGGTGCATCGGCTGCGCACACGCCATGGGCGACGCTGTCGACAACACTCCCGGCCTACGACTCCTGGCACCCGTCCGCCTGAACGTCGTCTGCTTCACCCTCACCGATGACCCCACGGTCGAACGGCTCACCGCACTCACCGAGCAGATGGCCGACGAGGCCTTCCTGACTCCGACCGTCCTCGACGGCGTGCCCGCACTGCGAGCCGCCTTCAGCAACTGGCAGACCACCGAAACCGACACCCGCCGAGTGGCCGCGGCGCTGCAAGCCGCGATGCACAACTTGTGAGCCGACGGCCTGACCTGGTCCTAAGTAGACGGTCAAATTCAGCCCGCCACCGCGCCAGCGCTGCGCTCAGGCAAGGGCGAAGGAGACGCGAAAGTTACCTCCTGCCAAGGGTTCTCGCAATACAATCTCAGCGCGGGAGTCACGGAGTGATGGGTGGGCACCATGGTCGTGGACCGGTACGTCCTGGAGCGGGTGCGGCTGTATGCCCAGAACAACCCCAAACGCTATGCGGCGCTGAGTTGCACAATCGGTGGACTGCTGTTTGGAGTCATCACGGCCGTGGCACCGTTCGGCCGCGTTGAGTGGTGGCCGCGACCTTGGCCTGCCATCGTTCTCCAGATCGTCATCGTCGGGGCTTTATGTGGTGGCTGCATGGCGGTGTTCACGTTCCACCTTCTCCGGCGGATGGCACCGCTACCGCCGGATACCGACCCTGCGCGGATGCGCGCTGCGCAACGGCTGGTACGCAAAGGCGTTCTGGGTAGCGATCCAGCAACGAACGCTCTCGCCGCACAACTCGCTGAGCAGGTGCAGTCCGTCCCCCGGTGGAAGAAAGCGACCACCATCGCGCTCCTGGGCCTTACCGCTCTGGAGGCCTTCCTCATGGTGCAGAAGATTAACGACGGCAACGTGGGCGAGGCCGTGTTCTACGGCGCCGGTGCACTCTTCTTCCTGCTGGTGCTGACCGTAGTCCAGCCCCGGGCAGATCGCCTGTACCGCAACGCCGCCAAACTCCGCCAGGCCGTCGCGCACAGCAACGATGCACGCTCCGGCGAGGAAACCGCACATGGATGACAGTGCGATGCTGGCTGCCTTCCTCACCGTCGGCAATCTCGGGACGGCGGTGATGGGGGCCTTGCTGTGGGCGGGGTGATCTCGGCTTCCGGCTGTCCGTACCGCGGACTCGTCATCGTTGGTGAAGGTCCGGCAGCGGGGACAGGCGTTCGTGATCATGTCGATGGGCATGGCTATCGGCAATTTCATCAGATGGCAATGGCCGTTGGGCCAGGAGAATTCTGATCTGCGGTAGACTACTGCTGGCATGCTTGCTGCGATCGCGATAGTTGTCATCGGCACAGTCAAGCTTGTTCGGAATAGTTAGCGGCACCACAAGCAGGCGACCACCTCAAATCCGGACTGAATGGCGCCCAGTGGAGTCAGGACGACCGCAGTTCAGATCTCCATCTCGGCGGCCCCGCAGGGGCCGCCCTTGATCCACAGGTCTTGACTGTTCTTCCCCTCCTCATGCGGCGCCGGGAATACAGATTGTCTGATCTGGATGGATGAGATCGGGGTTGGTGATGTGGTTGTAGTGCGCAAGCTTTTGCCAGGACACACCGTACCGCTGGCCGATCTGCGACAGTGTGTCACCGGACTTCACCGTGTAGGGCGTACACACGTTGGGATGCGCGTCCGGATGCAGGTAGAGAAATTGATCCGGATAGATCTTGTTCGGATCCTGGATACCGTTCCTGCTGGCCAGCATATCCATGTCCACCCCGAACCACTGAGCGATCTCCGAAAGCGTGTCGCCTCGCTGTATCGTGTAAGTTTCACAATCGGCCATCTGTCTTCTCCTTGAGTTCCTGGGGCACGCGCCCAACCTCCTCGTGATGCCAAGAGAACTCCCTAGGGCCACCTGTCAAGCGGAAGTAGGAACCTTGACGGGGATGCAGATGTGCTGACCCGCCTGGATCACATGCGGGTTAGGGATGTGGTTGAAGTGGGCCAAGTCTTCCCATGACGCCTTGTTGGGGCGGGCGGCCTCGAGGTGGTTCTTCTGGGCGATCTCAGACAGGGTGTCCCCGCTCTTGATCTTGTACTGCTTGATCTCCTGGCCATTCTTCGGAAAAAATTTGATCTCAAGGCCGACCGGTATCAAGTCCGGATTCGGGATGTGGTTGAAATCGGCGAGCTCCCGCCATGTGTAGCCGAACCACTTGCCGATGTTCGTGAGATTATCGCCTGATTGCACAGTATACGAACTGCATGAATGTGTGGTTGTCATCTGACTTCTCCTTCGGTTGGCCACCCTGCGGACCCGTTGCCCTCGAGGGGCGGCGACTCACTCCCAGTCCGACACAGACGACGTACCCCGGCAATGGGCCTTCAGGGCCATTGAGGATTCATTTCGGCAGGATCCCCCTTGAAATGCTGAAATCCATTTCTCTCAGGCGGGAGAACCGGATGACGAGGAGCCTCGGTGACCGCACCGACGATCTGGCTCATCACCGAGGACACAGCAAGTGCGGCCTCATGGAAGGCACGCTTCTCGACGAGCTCGATGAACATCGTCGGCTCGACCTCGGCACCCCCAGGCCTGTGACCTGGGGTTTTTGTGGGGCGCCAGGGGATCGAACCCTGAACCCGCGGATTAAAAGTTCAGACTTGTCGATACTTGACGATGAGCGACATTCCCTGTCATGGTAAAGAAAATCGAGCCCTCCAACCGTCCAGTTTGGATGGTCGCTTGAGGTTTTTGACATCATTAAGTGCCCAAACTGCACCGATGATCTTGCTTGGCCGTCGATCAGGACCACAACCAGACAACCCCGTTCGGCGGGCGACCGGACGCAGCCCCCACTCGGGCGGCAAGATGCCCATCTCGGCAGCGTGCCCAGCACCGTTCTTCTACGGCTCGCCCAGGTGACCAGTGGAGTCAGGACGACCGCGGTTCAGATCTCCATCTCGGCGGCTTCTGCGGGGCCGCCCTTGACGAGGCGAAGCTGACTGCCCGGGCGATCGCTGGTCACATCGATCACGCCAGGCCATCGATCACGCAGGATGCATACGTGGACAAGCGCGCCGGCTCCCGCGAGGCCGCCGATATCCTCGATGCGGCGCACAGATCAGGGTGCGACTCGATTTGTGCACGTAAAGTGCACATCGGCTCGCGGGAGATTGCGTACCAAGCCCCTGAACTGGTGTTTGTGGGGCAGGTGGGACTTGAACACTGCACGGGCTGACGGGCTTCGGAACCCATTCGGGTGAGGGGCGAAGAGCGCCCTTGACCGACCTATGCCGTCACAGGCGCCCTTCGCCCACGTCTATCCTTCGGTGCACTCGGGAGGACTTTCGCCTCTGTGCGGGGGCGCTGTGCGGAGGTCGCGTGGGTGTATGGGTGCCTCGGAAGACTTCGAGGGTGGTAGCCGACGAGGGCTGAGCTATGTCCGGATGCCCGCCTTATGACCCGAACAATCCTCAGATCTACCTGCAATACGTGGTGGATATGAAGGCGACCTCTGAGAAACAGGTCGTGGAATTCGCCCTGCGAAAGACCCAGCAGGCTTTGGCTCAGTACGGACCGGGCGTGCACCTCGTCGACGGCCAGTACATCAACTTCGAACAGGTGATCGCCGAACACCAAGCGGAGCTAAAAGAGATCGACACGTTCGTGTCCAATGGTCGCGCCGCCCTGAACCAGGGCCCCGCCGCGATGGAGAAGCTCCTGCTGGACACCCCCTCCAAGCGTGGGATCGTAGAAACAGCAAAGCGGCAAGCCATGCTGCGGCTCTCCATCCCACCGCCGTCCACGACAGAGGTCACGAAGGACGCAGCACCCCAAGCCGCCCGGGTCGCGAAGGACGCAGCACCCCAAGCCGCCCGGAACACCTTGCAGGTCGCGAAGGGCGCAGCACCCCAAGCCGCCCGGGTCGCGAAGGACGCAGCACCCCAAGCCGCCCGGAACACCTTGCAGGTCGCGAAGGGCGCAGCACCCCAGATCGCTGCGCAGGGCGAGGAGGTCATTGCGACGGTCGAGCAGAATGCTCCGCAGATCGCTGCGCAGGCCGAGGGGGTCATTGCGACGGTCGAGCAGAATGCTCCACAGCTCGGCCCACGGGCGTGGCTTACCTACCAGGCCTATCGTGGCGCCTCCGCACTCACGCGCGCTCCGGGTGCGGTCATCGGCGGCGTAGCGGCCCTCGCCGTCAAAATTTATAAGGTGCTCACCCCGCAGGGCTGGATTGCCCTCGGGACAGGAGCGCTCCTGGGCTGGGCGGTCAACGCGGCCGGATTGAACCCGTTGGATGCCCTGAATTCGTCCCCGTCCCCGCCGGTCGTGGAGAAACCAGCCGAGGCGCCGGTTCCGCCCGCTGTAGGGCCGCTCCCGGGTCCCGGGCCGGGCGTGCCACCGAACGAACCATCTCCGGCCGTGCCGTTCAACGCCCCGCCTCCGGTCGTGCCGCCAAACGAGCCACCTGCCCCGGTCAAACAGCCTGCAGATTCCGGTGGTGCCGACCCCCACACGGGCGGCACTCCTAGCGATGGTCGCAAGCCAGTCGCGCCGGTCCCGCCACCCGTCCAGCCGCCGAATGCGCCACCCGCCCCAGTGAACCCGCCACCCGCGGATCCAGGCAGAGCCCACGACCCCAGCACCGGCAGCACCGGCAGCACCGGCAGCACCGGCGGCAGCGACACCGGCAGCGGCAGCGGCGACAACGGATGCACCCAAGGGGTCCGTATGCCGGACTCTTGCGTCCCCAGCGGCGTCAGCGGCAGCGGCGGCAGCGACACCGGCAGCACCGGCGGCAGCGGCGATTCGGGTAACGCCAACGCCCCAAGCACGGGCACAGGCTCTGACAACAGCGGCACCAGTGGTGGCACCGGATCGGGCAATGAGAATGCGCCCAGCCCTGGTACTGGCGGCGCCCACGATCCGAGTCAGGGAACCGGTTCTGGTGGTTCCGACAGCAGTGGCTCCGGCAGCAGTGGCTCCGGCAGCAGTGGCTCCGGCGGCACCCACGATCCCAGCACGGGCACGGGCTCTGACAACAGGGGCACCAACACCAGTGGTGGCACCGGTTCAGGCAACGCAAACGGCACTGGCACTGGGGAGTAACTCAACAACTCTTGTGGGATTCCGACGAAGACGGCGGCGCCCAACACTGACGGCTGCTTCTTGAGAGCACAGTGGAGGCTCGACTCAGGACCACAAGCAGGCAACCCCGTTCGGCGCGCCACGGCTCATCATATGCAGGACGAACAAGAGCACGGCCGTGACAAAGACTGCTCGGTCGGTTGTGTTGGGGATGCTCGGCTACACCGCGCGGAGTGGTGCCATCGATGCGAACCCGACGCGGGAGACGGCGGCGATCACGGGTGGGCGGACGAAGGGGCCTCGGGTGTTGAGCCTGGACGAGCGGGTTGGGCCGCCGGTGGATCCGGGCTTAGTCGGTCAAAGGTCCCCTCACCCGTGGAGCGATCTGCTCGAACGAGGTACCTCGACGGAGCTCGGTGCGGTTGGTGCCGTGGTTCTGAAACTGGCGGCCTGTTGACCGGTCGACGTCATACGATCACTCGTCGTGTTCGAGAACACCGAGGTTGAGCAGCGGTTGATCGAGGCGGCAGTCGCCGGCGAGCTGTTGAACGCCTCCGGGAACCAGTCCGAGCACTGCACGATCGCCGCCAACACTCGGCCCGGCCAGCTCCTCTACCTGTCGAACCTCGTCCTCCGGGCCCTCGGCTGGGCCTTCGCCACCCTCTTCGTCGCCGGATACACCGGCCTCGTCCGCAAGGCGAACCAAATCAGTCCACTACGGACGCCCGGCTGATCTCAAAGTCCTTTTCGGACAGTCATGGGCTTCCGGCCGACGTGCCCATCGGCGCATGCGCCTCCGGATCGCTGCGGCGACCATGAGGATCGGGACGATCGGTGGGAGAAGGGCCAGCGGCCAGTACGCGCCCGCGAGGGCTGGGAGCACCAGCAGCAGCGATCCGAATCCGAGGGTTAAGGTGAGTTCGCCGTCCTGATCACCGTGGGGGTGCCGGATGACCACGGCGACCAGACCTGACACAGCCGCGACCACCACGAGCCGCAGCCCCAGAAGGCGGCCAGTCCCGTGATCGGCGCCAGAATCGCCACCGGGAGGGCGACCACGAGGTAGATCCACGGGCCGACGACGCACACGCGCGCTGCGACGAGAGCCCGGCCATCAGGCCGCTCCTTGGCGCTGGGCGGCTTGCGCCACCACACGATCATCGGCATCCCGACTCCCCCTCCCGGCTCCACCGAACCCCGAAAAAACGAAACCCCAGGTCTGTGACCTGGGGTTTCGTGGGGCGCGGGGGATCAGACCCGGAACCAGCTGATCACGTTCCCATAGTAGGCAGTGCTTGTCGTCATCTGCCGACGCCCTTGGTCACCTGCGCAAACCTCGGGCGCCCAGCTCGCTTCATCTCCGATGACGTCAAGAGGATGCGGGGGCTCAGTCCAGGACTGGCCCCCGCATCGGGCTCGTGAAGGTCTCGCTACAGCCCGCAGGAGCCGCGGTCGAGGCTGAAGAACCTGGCGTTGACCCAGCGACACAGCCAAACCCCGACCATGACACCAGCGATCGTGACCAGAGCGGGCAGGTATCCGCTGGCAACCTGGATGATCGGGATCGCCGGGCAGCCACCCGAGATCGCCCAGCCGGTACCGAACAGCACCGCCCCGGGGATCACGCCACCGTGGATGCGCCCCGGCATGCGGCGGACACCCACCACGGCGAAGACCACCACGATGATCGCCACGGCCCCGGCGAAGGCGTACAGCATGCGCGGGTCCTGGAAGGTGAACATGCGGTTCAGCTCGGCATAGTCGCCGAACCCGATGTTGGTGACGACGAAACCGAGGGTCAACCCGGTAATGATGTTGGCGACGAGCACCGCGCCCTTCGTGCGCATCAGATCACCTTCCACAGTAGAAACGACACGCCAACGGCGGTGCCGAAGAAGACGGCGGTCGCGACGAGGCTGACCGGGCGCAGTCGGCCGCAGCCGCTGAGTCCGTGCCCGGAACTGCAGCCTCCGGCCAGCCGAGTGCCGAAGCCGACGAGGATGCCTCCGCCGAACAGCACGCCGATCATGACGTACGGATCGGCGGTGACGAGTTGGCGGAAACCTTCGCCCATGTCGTAGCGGACCTGGAACCGGCCTGTGCTGACCGCCGCGATCCATCCGCCGATGAAGATCGACAGGAGCAGGGCGGCCTGGGTGACCAGAGGCGCCGAGCGCACGCGCGTGGTCGTTCCCTCATCGTCGACCGCCGGCCCGACGTCCGTGCCATGCTGCTGCACGTCACCGCGCATCGCATCCGGCCGAGTGGGCGCTCCAGCGCTGGCCCCGAACTCCGCGGCAGTCGCCGCGGCGAAAGCCTCTTCGAGCTCGCGGTCATCGGCGAACTGGGCCTCCTGCCGTTCGATGCGGCGTTCCGCGCGCCAGTGCAAGACGCGATCCCATGCCGAGGACACCCCGAAGGACCGATCCGTGATCAGCGTGTAGTTGATGGTGACCAGCGCGAGCCCGATCGCGCCCGCCCACCAGGGCCAATATGTACTCATGAAGCGTCTCTCATCCACTCGGCAAGTCGGGTCCACCAGCGGCGTTTCGAGCCGCGCGTTCGCCTGGGTCGTGCTCCCCGATCCGGGGCTGACGGGGTTCTCGGGGCTGGCGGCGGGGTTCTCGGGACTTGTGGGGTCTGTGATTGCACTGAGGGCTCACGCGGCCGAGCCGGCGCATCGCGCGGCCTGGCCGGTTCCGGTCTCGGCGCAGGTTCGAACCACGCCGCAGTTCCGTTCGCCCCCGAGATGAGAGGTGACGGTGGCGTTGGTTCAGCAGCCGCGGACCGTTCGGCGGCCTTCCGGATGTGCCCCACGTCAGCCCCGTTCGGGAGCAGTGAGATCGGCACGAGCTGGCCCCTGGATGCCAACTTGTGCCGCGCGCATTCGTGCCAACGCTCTTCGCTGTCGCAATAGGACTCGCGCCAGCCACGCAAGCTTGCCTTCAGCAGCGGGAAGAGGGGGCATGTTCGAGCGTGGGAGCAGCCCATATCGCTCCGATCTGACCGGCGCACACCGCCCGGTCGGGGAGGCGGAGTGGCGCGATCTTGTCGTCTTTGTCGTTGCAGAATCCGACCAGTGATCGCATAGCGTCGCGGGGTGCAACTCACCGTGACGCCATTCCCTCCCTCGGATCATTAATCCCATAGGCCACCTAGTGCGTTACGCCCGCAGCACCACTCGACAAAAGGTGAATTTCAATCAGGAAAACACCATGACCAGCGGATTCCTCAGATGCTTACAAAAAACGGCCGAAACGTCAGCCTGTATAGTTGCCCAACCGTGACGCGCGCGTGCCTAAATAGGTATAGGAAAATGTGGGTTTGGTCATATATCAAATCGCGTGGCTATGCCACCCGCCGACCACCGCGCACCTGTAGACGAAACCCAGCGAAGTTACTGCGGCGGACTGACTCACGTGCCACACTCGCCCGCCTTCGCCGACCAAATGGTGCAAGCCGGACAAAGTAGCAGGTTGCGCGCCAGTTGCCGGCATGGCGGAGGGATTGCGTTCGCGCTGCCGAATTGCTTCTGACACAAGGGCGGTTCGGCGTCACGGACGGCTACGATTCTCCCCTCCGCGGCACTGGTACCAGCTTAAACACAATGCGCAATACCGGGCCTGAGCAGTCATCCGTAACGCTTCAACCGTCAGGCCGATAGACCTGGTGAATCTCACACATGTTGTTACAGAAAGTAGCGCCGTAGGTTCCCTGTGCGGCCACACTGGTGGTCGTTACTCCCGAAAGCAAAGGAGTGCTAATGGCCAGCCATGATGACACGGCCTTGACCTACCTCTACGGCCGGTTTTCCCACGCGCGAAGTATGATGACCGACCCAGCATGCAGTCGTGAAAGCCGCCGGGACTGGGCGATGCGCGCAGAAGAGCTACGGCAGTGCCTTCGACGACTGGAATTGTGGCGTTCCGAGAAAGTCGGGAATCGTTACGAAGACGACAACGTGACCGCCTCCGAGATCCTTCCACCCCGAGAATCTGCGAATGCGTAGAAGACCGGGAATCTTCGAGACTTCTGCAGGTCTAGATCCGAGCCGCTGGAGGTCGCAGTTGCAGTGCGGCGGCTCGCCCAAGACGGCCTTCGCGAGCTTGAGCGCTTCGGTGCGCACCCAACCGTCGAGTCTTCCGTGACCCGCGAGCTCTGAGGCCACACCTACGGTCGTCCGCGGTTAGAGCCCAACAGCCCCTGTCGCCTCGAAGAACCCCAGCCGCAAATGACCATTGAGGACAGTCCTTTATGGACACTTGCGGTTGTTTTGCAAGGGAAGGGTGCGGACCCCGTCCACTGGTTCCCGGACTCCACCACAAGCCGGTGAGCCACTGACCGCGACGCGCCCAGCGCCGTACCGGAATGGCTCACCCAGCGGACCGCGTGCAGTCAGGACGTCCGTGGCCCGATTCTGCGGCTCCTGCGGGGCCGCCTGCCTTCCGCTCGCGCCCAACCACGGCCGCCACCCCACTGATCGCGTCCGGTCCGCCGACCGCCTGCCGGGACCGCCGCCAGCCGCACGCCCGGCCGGCGGTCGGTGAGCCGTGCACACGCGATCCCGCAAAAACGAAACCCCAGGTCTGTGACCTGGGGTTTTGGTGGGGCGCCAGGGGATCGAACCCTGAACCCGCGGATTAAAAGTCCGCTGCTCTGCCAGTTGAGCTAACGCCCCGCGTGCCCAAGGTTACAAGGTCCAGACGATCTTGTGCGGGACTGGTGGGCGGTTTCTCCTTCGAGACGGGTCACAGCCCGGACACAGCGTGGGTGATTCACCTGGTCCGGACGCTCCACTAGCTGGTCACGGCCCTGATCGGGGAGTGGGAGTACCGGGTACCGGTTCCCCGGTTGGCTTGATCGACCACAAGTTTGACGAAGGGACGCAACCCCGGTCCGCGGTGCGCGTCTTAGGGGGCAAAGGGCGCGGGGCGCTCAACCTGACACGGAAGGAACATCATGTTGCTGAACCGGACTCGCATGCTGAGTGTTGCTGTTGCACTGGCCGGCGGCGTCGCTCTGCTCAGCGGGTGCGCTCAGGGAGCTACCAACGCGCCTGCGCCGACGCAGGGCACCAACAGCGTCACCAGCGACCAGGCCACCGGCGAGACCGACGCCAAGACCGAGCGGGCCAGCAACGAGACCAGCAGCAAGGACGAGGCCGCCTGCTCGTCCGACAGCTTCAAGGTCGAGCTGAACGTCCAGCCGGGCCGCCCGGGCATCCTGCTGCTGGCGGCCACCAACGAGTCGGAGCAGACCTGCACCGTCAACGGCTACCCCTCGCTGGTCGGCACCGACATGTCGGGTGCGGACATCGACGTGCCGACCAAGCAGGTCGACGTCCCCGGCGCGCCGATCTCCTTCGAGGTCGGCCCGGGGCAGACCGCCTTCGCCGGCGTGAAGATCGAGACGGGCGACAAGAGCGACTCCGACGTCAGGGTCGCCACCGGCTTCAAGGCCTCCATGCCCGACGGTGAGGGTGACGTGAACGCCGACATCGTCATCGACCCGGGCGCCGGCGACTACGCCGAGTTCCCGATCAAGTCGATGGAGATCGGTTCCCTGCAGCCGACCGCCCAGGGCGTCACCGTCTTCTGATCCAAAGCCTGAAGGGCGCTTCTCCGACTCGGCGGAGAAGCGCCCTTCGTCTTGTCAGGCAGCAGTGCAGTTGGCTCGGATCTGGGTGGCCGCTATGTGGGCACCGTCGCCGTCCGCGCCGTTCTGCCAGTCCTCGCCGCGGTTGTGCAGCTTGACCGAGAGCTTGCCCTGATCGATGCGGTGGGTGCCGAGGTCGACCCACTGGCCGCGGTTCGCGACCTGGTCGATGTCCTTGACGCCGATCACGTTCGCGCCACCCTGGTCGAAGCTGTTGAAGATCGAGTAGTGGGCCGCGGTGGCGCCCACGTTGCGGCGGTCGCCGTCGTTGGGGATGTAGACCGTCAACGCGCAGTTGGCCACCTTCAGATCGCCGGAGACGTCGAAGGTCCACTTGGCGAAAACGTCGGAATCCGAGGTGTTGGCCTTCCCGGACATCGGCATGGCGTCGAAACTGCCGCCGCAACCGGCTTCGGTGCTGCCGCCGCTGCGGGAGTACCAGCCCTCGGAGCCCTGCGAGTAGTAGCCGGCCGTCTCGTAGTTCTGCTGCGCGTTGTTCGCGCAGCCCGGCCCGGCGACCCGCGACGCTCCGGTCGGCTGCTCGATCGCCGGCGGGCCGGGGTTCTGCTCGGGGGTTTCGGGTTCGGTCCTGGCCGGTTCGCCCTCGTCGGCCGGCAGCGCCTCGACCCGTGTTTCCGGCGGCGGCTCCTGAGCCGACAACAGGGGGCCGTTGCCGGGCGCTTGCGGCTCAGGCGCGTTCATGCCGATCGCGACGTGATCGTCCTCGCGGTCACCGGTCATCAGCAGCGCGATCACGAACGGCACCGACACCAGGACGATGGCCGCCGCTGCCAGGGCGATCAGCGAGAACTTCGACGGCAGGCCGACGCCCTTGGCCGGGCTCGGGTCAGCGGGCGCGGGCTGCGGCGGCTGCGCGGTGCCGGACAGGGACGCCAGCGGGACCTCTTCGTAGGAAGGCTCGGCGGGCTTGGCCTGTTCAACCGGGTCCACCGGGGTGCCTTCCGCCGGGACGTAGATCCGCAGTTCCGGCGGCAGCGATTCCAGGGATTCGTCCTCCGGTCCGCGATTCCGGTCAGTTTCCGACGCCACTCGTATCACTAACTCCAGAAATCCGGGACCGGCGCCGATCCCCGAACCGGACACCGCTTTCCGTTCAGTACCTTATACTTTGGCCCGTTCTGGGGGAAACCTGCGCGGGGGGAACCTTCATCGAACGTGAACAATCCGTTGCCGCGAACAGAAATGAAGGCCATGCGAGACCTCCTCTTCGTCGCACTCGTCTCGCTCTGGTGCTCGGTGGCCGTCGGGCTGCTCGGCGCCGTGGTCCTGTGGTTGATGCGCCGCAGTTCACTGGTCGTGATGATGATGGTGCTCTCCGTGGTGACCGTCATCGAGATCGCTTTCACCTTCGCCGCGCTGGGTTTCCTCGGGGTGTTCACCGAGCAGGCGATGATCGCCGTGCTGCTGGCCTGCATCCCGACCACCACGGTGTCGCTGGCACTGTGCCTGCTGCTCGGCGCGCGGATCCTGAACGGCAGTCGGAGCCTCGCGCGTGCCACCCGAACCATGGGCGAGGACGGGCGGTTCGCTGCGCCCGCGCAGTCCGGCTCGGCGGAACTCGCCGTCCTCACGCAGGAACTCGCCGCGACCAGCGCGGCGCTGACCGCTTCGCGTGAGCAGGAGCGGGTTTTGGAGTCCTCGCGGCGGCAGCTCATCGCCTGGGTCTCGCACGACCTGCGCACACCGCTGGCCGGACTGCGGGCCATGACCGAGGCGCTGCAGGACGGCATGGCCCGCGACCAGGGCCGCTACCTGGGGCTGATCCTCCAGGAGACGCAGCGGCTGGACCAGCTGGTCGGCGACCTGTTCGACCTGTCGCGCATCCAGTCCAACTCGCTGACGCTGTCGCTGACGCCGGTGTCGCTGCCGGACCTGATCAACGACGCGGTGACCGCCATCGAGCCGCAGGCGCGCAACCGCGGGGTCCGGCTGGTGCCCGGCGGCATCGAGTCCCTCGACGTCCGGGTGGACGTCCGGCAGATCAACCGGGTGCTGGGCAACCTGCTCGGCAACGCCGTCCGGCACACCCGCCCCGGCGGTGCGGTGACGGTGTCCACGCGGTCCGCGGACGGGATGGCTGTGCTGTCCATTTCGGACGCTTGCGGCGGGATTCCGCGGGAGGACCTGGCGAAGGTCTTCGAACCCGGTTGGCGCGGCACGCCGGCACGCCCGTCCGGCAAGGACGTCGGCGGCGGGCTGGGCCTGGCCATCGTGCGCGGAATCGTCGAGGCGCACCACGGCGCGGTGGCGGTGGACAACATCGAGGGCGGCTGCCGCTTCACCGCCACCATCCCACTCGCGGCCTGAGCTTCCACCACGCCACAGCGTGTCGGGCCGGGTGCCAGTCTTGTCCAAGAAGCCGGTTTGGGTTCTTGTCTGCCACCCGCACCGCTACGCAAAACGAGTTCGTCAGACAGGTTTGCACTCAGGCAGCCGTTAGAAGGGGTTCCCTTCGGACCACGCCGAGCTCGATGGCCTTGCGGGTCAGTTCGGCCTTGTTCCGGACTTCGAGCTTCGCTCGGATGCGCTTGACGTAGGTGTCGACGGTCGCGGCGGACAGGCCCATCCGGCGGGCCGCCTGCGAGTGCGTATAGCCGTCGGCGATCCAGCGCAGGACCTCCTGCTCGCGGCGGGTCAGCAGCTGCTGCACCGGCTCGGCCTCGGCGCTGACGCCGGTGAGGGCCGCCCTGGAACCGGACGTCACGTACACCGCGCCACGGGCCACCGCGGCCAGCGCGTCGTGAAATTCCTGCTGGTCGCAGCCGGTTCCGAGGAAGCCCAGGGCGCCGGCGCGCAGCAGCTCCGGGACCCGGTCGAACGCCTGCTCCGGCAGGACCACCAGCACCCGGTAAGAGCGGCTGAGCCGGGACACGCAGTGCTGCAGCTGCTCGATCGGCGTGGCCCCGCCGAAGGCAAGGACCGCGACGTCGGCGAGCGAGCGCTGCGGGGCCTCGCCCAGCATCCGGGTGACCTTCTCCTGCAGTTCCGGTCGGTCGGCGAACACCGTGACTTCCGAAAGCACGCGCATCAGCAAGGCGATTCACTCCCACACTTCGCCGGTTCGCGCCGGAGCACAGGCACCATCGACTGTTCGTCGCGATACGGCGGAAATTGTTCGGGGCCGTGGTCTTACCGGCCATTTTCGGACACCGGGAACGCTACCGATGCGAACGTCGCCTGCGAAGAGTTGTCGAGCAGCTGTAAGGGATGGTCGGTGCACCACGACGTCGCCATCGCCGACCGGATGGAAGCCGAGACGCAGGCCGAGCAGCGCTGCGCCGTGTACGCCGAGCAGGCCACCGGCCTGGCC